>DATFYX010000067.1 GCA_035314825.1 Candidatus Eremiobacteraceae bacterium | reverse complement strand
CACGCCCTCGCCTTTGGTCGCCACGCCGCCGCCGCTTTCGCACGCGGAGAGCATCACGAGTTGGGCGTCCAGCGATAGGCCGAAGACGTCGCCCATCGTCAAGAACCCGTCTGAGGTAGGATGCGCGAGCACGAGCGAAGGCTGGGCGATGCCGCTGATCGTGTCCGGCAAGGCGGCATGCGTGGCGAACAGCACGTACCGAAAACCCTTGAGGCTCCCGTCGGCATTGAGCCGGTTGACTGTCGAAACGGACGCGTCGTCCCCCAGATAGATGTCCGCGGCTGCGCCTCGGATTGTCGTCGCCACATCCTTGGCTTCGATTTCGCTTCCGGGTAACGCCGGGAAAACAGAGGACTGCGCTCCGCGCGTGACGATGCGAGAGACAGCACGTGTTTGCATCGTCGCGAGGGTTGGTGTGGCGCTTGGCTCGGGTGTGGCCGTGTCGGCGAACGTGGGATTTGCGAACGCCACGAGGGGCTGTTGATCGCCCTGACGCCGCTTTTCAAGCCCCGCGCGAAGCACGGCGAGCAGCGACGCCGACGACAGGTACGAGACGGAATGATCCTCGACCAAGTATCGTACGCCTTGACCATTCCCGGCTCGCGTCGCAAGTGCCTCAAACGGAACGCCATACAGCGCGCCGGTCGGCACGACATACAGATCGCTGGAAGCTGCGATCATCGAGCGGGCGCCGACGGGGAACAACCACTGGTATAGCGCCGCGCTGGTCTCTGCAAAGGAGGGGAGCGTTTGCGCGGCGAGGCGGCGGACCGCCGCGCCGCTGAGGCCGTTGTCGATAGCCGATTGCACCGACTGCGTCGAGCTCAAAAACCCAGCGACCTTGCTTTGAACTTCCGCGGAGCCTCCCTCCAATTCGAACAGGCGGAACGTCACCGGCGTGATGACCCAGAGCGCGGTGCGGTTCCCGAGCACGTCATATACGAGCATCGCCTCGCCTGTCCGCAACACATGCTGTTGTAGGGTTGAAACGCCGATCGGGCTCGGATGCTGCAACGCGTAGTACGCGGGATAGCGGGAACGGATGTCCGCTTCGAGCGCATCGCTCTTTTGGCCAAGGACGCCGAGCTCGGTCTCCAGCGACGCAATTCTCGCTGGAGTGGTTTGGCTCGTAGAGCGCGCTTGCGCGAGACTCGTCTTGAGTTGCGCGATTTCCGCGATATAGATGCTCTCTTGATCGCTGACGGTGCGTGGGACGCCGGAAAAGCCGTGCGCGGCGCTCTGCGAGATCTCCTCGAGCAGCGTGCGCGACTGTCGACGCTCAAAAACGTCGAGCGCCTTGCGATCGTAGCCTTTGCCCGGAAAACGCCGATCCAAATCGAGCAGGTAACCGATGTAATCGTCATAGACGAATAACGCCCGCTCGAAAAATGCCGTGCGGCTGCCGGCCTCCGGAAGCGCGCCGCGGAGCTGCTCGATCTCCCCGATCGCCGCCTCGTAATTCGAGATCGCGTCTTTGGGATCGTTGAGCGAGGCCTGCGCGTGGGCCGCTGCGCTTAGACTTCGCCATGCCGGCGACCCGATGGCCCGATTCAAAGCGAGGGAGCGCTGTGCGCTGGCGAGGGCATCGGCAAACTGACCCAACTGCTGCTGCGCGTCGGCTGCATAGCTCAAGACGGTCGCCTCGTTGGCGCGATCATCGAGCTTCACGAACGCCGCAAGCGCGTTAAGATACGACGCTAGAGCGGCCGTGTATTGCTGTTGGGAAGTTTGAATCCTCCCAAGGTTTTCAAGCGCGAGCGCGATGTCGGTCTGAGCGCCGATCTGGTTGAAGACGGCCAGCGCTTGACGGAAATCGGATTCGGCTTCGCTGTACGCGGTCAGATCTAATTCGATGCTGCCGCGCGTTGCGAGACTCTCGGCGGCACGGAGGGGGACTCCCCTCGTGCGCTGGAGTTCCAGAGCGTCGCCGTTCGATTGCAAAGCCGCCTGAAACAGTCCGAGCTGATCTTGTATGGCTCCGATCTGGTTCAGGGCGGCGGCTTGGGTTTCCGGATTATTCGCTTGCTGGGCGAGGGCGATGCTCTCGTTCTGCGATTCCATCGCATCCGCATACCGTCCAAGCTTCCGCTGAACGAGCCCTATGTCGAAGAGTATCGCGGCCTGCTCGGCGGGATTTTTCAATTGGCGATAGCCATCGAGTGCGCCGCGATAGAGCGTGAGAGCTTCCGGAAAGCGGCTCAACGCTTGCATGATGTTGCCTATGTCGAGGCTTGCCCCAGCTTCCCATTGAGTGTCTCCCCGTTCCGTCGCGATAGCCAAGGCCGCTTTTGAAGCCTCCAAAGAGTCTCCGAGCCGGCCCATGCTCTGTTCGATCTCTGCGACTTGCATCAATAGCGGTGGTAAGTCGCCAGGCATATTGAACTGCCTATCTATCACGACCGCTTGTCTCGCATAGGTGAGCGCGTTGTCGTAATACCCGGTCTTTGTGTAGACAAAGCCGATGTTGGCCGATGCAATGGCTTCGATGTCGTGCAGACCGAGCTGCTGGGCAAGCGCCAGCGCTTGCTGGAGGTTGCTCAGTGCATCCGCATACTGTGCGAGGCTCTCGTCTGCGAGTCCGACGCCGGCGAGAGAGCGGGCTTCGTATTCGCGGTTCCCGACCCGCTGCGCCAAAGTCAGCGCTTCTTGGTATTTCGAAAGGGCGGTCTTCGAATCTCCGTTCGATCTCGCATCGACTCCTGCCCGAACGAGTGCGCTCAGTTGCTGGGTGGTTGGATCGATGCTTTGGGCGGCCGAAGGCGCCGGAGAAGCTGCTAGGGCGATTGCGGGCTGCTTCAAGTACCACCCTATATCTTCAGCCTCGAAAGTTATGGTCTTTTTCGATCCGTCCGCCGCTTGCACTTCCAAGACATAGTTGTTAGGGGGCGACATCAATCGGTCTCTGGTGAGGTTGAGTTGATCTTGTGAAAGTCCTAATGTTGGCTGACCATTGATCGCTGTGACGAGATCCCCCAGCTTTAGCCCGGCGCGCGCGGCGCTTCCGAACACGGTTGCAAAGGTGACACGCGCACCCGACGGGTCCCGCCCAAGGCCGAAGTAGGGTCGATGTTCTCCGGTGCCGATCGCGTAGCCGTACCTGAGAAAATTCTCAAGGCGCGAGGCCGCGTACTTTCCAGGCGTGGCTTGGATCTCCGCAACTTCTTGATCGCTGAGGTCATCGAGTGTGCTGATGATCTGCTGCTCGCTGACGGTTGTGGCGTCGCTCGAGGGCTTCACGACTTCGAACTTCCTGGAAACCCAGTCGATTTGACCGTAGCAATCGAATATAGCGACCAAGTCCGAAACAGTGTTCTGGAATCCCCCTACCTGCGCTCCCCAACCAGGAAGAGTCGTGACAACGCCGATGGCCTGGTCATCGGCACACGCCTGAGCGATGGCGGGTGGTTGGTCGTTGGCCAGTGCTGCCGGGGTGATCTGCGCCCCTGGGAACAGCGCCAAGAGCTTCTGCGTCAGGTGCGTGTCGAACTGATCCAATATCGATTTCGAGCCTGCGGCCATCTGCAATCGTGTGCTATCGACAAAGAGCAGGTGGTACGCGCCGGGCACGCTCGGGAACCCAGCATCCGTCGCGTTAGGAGTCGCCGGGGGCGCGGTCAGCGAGCTGGTGGGGCTGGCCACCGACGAAACGCCGAACAGCAAGATAAACGACACGATGACGATGCCGCGGAACATTCAGACAGGCTCCTGAAACCAACGCATTGAACGCCAGCATTGGAGGACTAGCGTATGCTTGTTCGGTCTCTGGTTCGCCTGCTTGTGCCGCTCTCGCTTGTCGCCGGTGTTCCGCTTGCGGTGGTCGCGGACGCGGCGCAACCAGTCGCCTCGTATGTGTCATCGTATAATGGGCCAGCATCTGCCTATCAGATCAGTCGATCTGGCAAGCCGCTGGCTGTCGCGCCGCTCCTTCTGCTACAGCCGAGCGATCGAGTGAGCGTCGTCGTCCCGTCCGACAACCTTGGGACGAAGATGACGATAACGCTCTCGATCAATGGCAAGCAAGAGATCGTCGATGGCAGCCGCCCGTACTGCGTCGGAGCTAGCGAGGGCATATGCGGGTCGTACACCGCCCAAGGTGCGGGACCCGCGGGCACGGTTGCGACCGTCTTGCAGAACATGTTCGCGTCGGTCGCACCGCTCTTCGCAGCTGCGCAGGAAGATTACTATAGCAGCAAGGTCGATCAGATGACGTCGCGCGGGCCGCCCGCGGCACCGGCAGCTCCCTTGCTGCACACGACTCCGCGCGCGGGCGTTTCTTTGAACAACGGCGCGCTGACGATCCCTTGGCTGAACGGTAAAGCTCCCTTCCACGTCCGCCTTTTCTTGGGCGCGGGGGACCAGCCCATCGCTGACAAGCCGAACGTCATGACCAATGAAGAGCGTTTCGATTCAGGGTTGAGCCCGGGAACCTATAGGGTCGAGATCGTGGACAGTTCGGGCGCAAAGGCGACGGGAACGTTCGATATCGTCGCTGACAACGCGATACCGCAGCTTTCAGACGACGAACAAGAGGAGCTCAAGCACCTCCCCGCGAGCCTCAGCGTTCCGCTCTCCGCGGGGATGCTGGCGAAAAAGGGGCCGCACCACGAGTGGAACCTCGCTGCATATCAGCAGCTCGCAACGGCGCCCGACACGTATCCCAACGTGCAGCCGCTGCGCTTCCTGCTGGTCGAAGCGACGGACTAGGTCAGCCCTTGCCTTTGGCGGGTGAAGCGCCGAAGTTCTGACACAGCCCCGGCAATGCGAGCATCACGGTGCCGAGGGCTTGCACTTGGGCCTGCGTGGAGCTGCTCGAGCCGCCCCAGTGCTTGCCAAACGCTATTGCGCTTGCGGTCAACACGGCGCCCATGAAGCCGCCGTAGTTACAGAAGAAACGCCGCTTATTCGCACCGTACGTCAGATTGTTGACGATCTCCGAGCAAGATTGGACGCGTTCAAAAAGGTCGGCATATTGGTCGTAGTACTTGAAGAGGAATTTGGCGAGCGCTTGCTTGCGCTGCTCGGGGGTCCCGGTAGTCGACAACAGGGGATACGCCGCGCCGGACAGCGCCGTCGCCGAGTGCTCGTTCTCGAAGGAGTTGCATCCGATCTGCCAAGAGAAATTGAATATCTCGTCGTGCGAGATCTTTCGCGTGTTCCACGCGTAGATCGACATATAGTAGTCGCACGCGCGCAACCGATAGAGCAGATCATCCAGGTCGCGGTACGCGACCGTCACGTCGCTCGTGATCTCAAGATCGGTCCCCTTGAGGTCGGTCACTCCTTTTAGGAGGCCGTCGGGCGAGGATATCCCCGAGACCGAGCACAGCGGCATGAAGGTCGGCGGCGGAGGAAAATCGCTGATGTGTCTTGCGCCGCCGAATCCGATAAAGAAATTGAAATCAGGATAAGGTATTTGATCGTACGATCGCGGCGTGACTCCGTAAAACGCTGATTGATCGACCGACGTGGCCGTCGGCGCAGGATTCTCAGCAGGCGCGAGGCTCGCCGCGGGCGCCGGACTCGGCGAATCTGCGACGCTTGGCACCGTCGACATGAGCACGCTGAGCGTGGTCAGGCAAAACATAACGACGCGCGCAGTGAAACGCATGACGCGCGTGTATTGAACCCCTTAAGTGTGCTGTCCTTTCGAAGCGGCGGGAAACCTGATACGGGCCGCCAATGCCGCTGCGTCGGGCGTCTTCGACCCGGGAGTGTCTATCTGGCGACTCCTTCGACTCATGCCGGCGCGCGCTGGACGCGCTTCCTCCGGCATTTCGCGATCAACGTAGCGATCGGACTCGTGCTGATGTTCGTTCTTGAGCTGCCATTCGTGCAGAAGAACGCGGCTGTTGCCACGCTCCAAGATGGCCTGATCAACTGGCAAATGGACAAGCTCAAGGGTGTGGATAGCGCGTCCGAGATCGCATGGGTCGACGTCGATGAGAAGACGTATCGCGAGTGGGGTGAACCGCTTGTGACGCGGCGCGACAAGCTGGCGGCTCTCATCGACTTCGCAATGCAGCACGAACCGCGCGCAGTGGTCGTCGACGTCGATTTTTCGACCCCGAGCCGCTCGGACGAGGCGCTCGTACGCGTCCTTCAAAAATATAGCCGCTGTCCGGGAGCGTGCTCCCCGCCAATCCTACTCGTGCGCGCTTTTGATGACGGTGTTGAGAACGCATATCCTGGGCAAGCAGGGCGGGTGAACGTCGCTCGATGGTCTTTCCTCGACCAGCCGCTGGGCACGTCGCCCGATGACCCCTGGAAGACCGCCGGTCACGTGCAATGGGGAGCGGTCACTACGGATCACGACCCGGATGGGATGGTTCGCCGGTGGCGTTTATGGGAGGATTCGTGCAGCGCCCATGGCGCGTCCGTCCTGACTCCGTCCATCGTACTGCTCGCGGTCGCGGAGCAACGACTGCCCCTCTCGGAGATCCGCGATGCCGTGCAACCGCACCAGTCCGCATGTGCGCAAGTCAGCGGCCTGGCGCCGCAATCAAACCGATCGCTTGAAAACGAGTTGACTGGGATCGGGAATCCACCGCATTCTCTGATCCTGACGGAGCGCGGCTTGCAGCGCCGCATCGTGTATCGGATTTCATGGGATGGTTCAAATGAGGCTGTTCGCGGCTCTATGCTCGGCGAAGTCGTGCCGGCCGGTTCTATCACTCAAGACTCATCGGCCGGCGCGGCTCTCCAGGACCGCATCGTCGTGATCGGCTCGAGCTGGGACCCGCTCGACGTGCATCGCACGCCGATAGGCGAAATGCCGGGCTCGCTCGTCTTGATCAACGAGGTGAATTCGCTCGAGCGTGGAGATGTGCTTCGGGAGCCGGGGGTCGTGGGGCGGTATGCGCTTGAAATCGCGCTGATACTATTTGTGAGCCTCGTGTTCGCGCTCGTGCCGCCTGCATACGCGTTGGCGGTCGTCGTCGCTGCCATCGCGATCGGAACACTGACGCTCGGACTCGTAGCGTTCAACGCCGGGATTTGGGTGGACAGCGTCGTACCGCTGGCAGGCGTGATGCTCCACGAAGTGATCTCACGGTCGCACGAGAGAGTCGCTCGGCTTATGAAGCGCTCCCCCAAGCCATGACGCGCGACTGTATCCGAGGTCGAGCACGGACCGGCGGGGCTTCGCGCTGTTCGAGGCTGCGGTTCGTATTTCTGATCGTCGTTCACCTTAGCTCAGTGTTCGCTATCGTTGCGTGTGCGAATCGAGCGCCGGCCTCGGCGGCGGCGATTCCATGTCACCCGGTGTCCGCCGCCGCTCAAATATGCGGCGCCGGAATCATGTCTGTTTCGATGTTAGACCGGCTTCTGTGACGCCGCGGACGATGCCACAAGGCCAAGGTAACGCGTGCAGGTATATTTGATTGACGGGACCTATGAATTGTTCCGCCATTTTTTCGCCTTACCATCTTCTGCCGACGCGAAAGGACGAGAGGTCGGCGCCGTACGGGGTGTCCTGGCTTCGGTTCTGTCCATGCTCGAGCGCGGCGCCACGCACGTCGGTGTCGCGACCGATCACGTCGTAGAGTCGTTTCGGAACGACTTGTACCGCGGATACAAAACCAGCGAAGGTGTGCCTCCCGAACTACTCTCGCAGTTCCCTATTCTGGAAGAGGCCCTTGAGGCAATGGGCGTTGTAGTCTGGCCGATGGTTTACTACGAGGCCGATGACGCTTTAGCATCCGCCGCCGCCAAGGCTTCGCAAGATGCTCGCGTAAATCGCGTCTATATTTGTACGCCTGACAAGGACCTGAGTCAGTGCGTTGTGGGCACGCGCGTCGTTCAACAGGACCGCCGGCGCGACATCGTGCGCGACGAGACGGCCGTGGTGGCCAAGTTCGGGGTGACACCGAAATCGATTCCGGATTACCTGGCGGTGGTCGGGGATAGCGCGGATGGATTCCCCGGTGTGCCTGGATGGGGTCCCAAGGCCGCGGCCGCGACCTTGTCGCGGTACTACCACCTTGAAGAAATTCCGAAGGACTGGCGCAAGTGGCATCCTTCAATTCCTCGAGCACGTACGCTGTCCGAGGCGCTCTTCAACGCATGGAGCGATGCCCTGCTGTTTCGCACGCTCGCGACTTTGCAGCTGGATGTGTCGGTCTTTGATACGGTCGACGACCTTCACTGGAAAGGATCGCGGTCGAACTTCGATCGCCTCTCCCGTCGAATGAAAGTACCGGATCTACTACGCCGCGCCACGTTGTTAGCGTCGAGCAGATCCAAAGAGGTCTAAGAGGCGCATCCCTTCCCTTGCGCAAACGGTCAGAATGACCAGAGGAGATCGCACATCATGGTTGCAGTTTTACTCGCCATTACCGTCATCGCTTTTGGAACTACCGGAAACGGTTATTCAACGCCCATCCCCCAAGCCACGCCGCTCACAGGGTCACTTCGGCAAAGCGTCGCCTTCGGCAGCCTAAACGTGACAATCCAGGATCTGCGCGATGCGACGCCGGCCGACAATCCCGACCAGATTCCCGTGTTGCCCGGCCAAAGGCTCATGGCGATGCGGGTGCTTTTGACGGACAGCGTGTCTTCTGCCTATACCGGCGTTGTCACGTACACGCTTGAAGATAAGAACGGCATCGGGCCCCGGGCTAGGGACATAAGACCTTCAAGCCTCAACATCCATCAAGGCGTTGCTGTCCACCTTAGTGGACTGTTCACCGTCGACAAGGCGCTCGTCCCCACCACGCTGTTGGTGGAGTGCTCGTCCTGCAGCGAGAGCCATGGGTACAAAGCGGCACGCTTCATTATTCCCGCGCCGTGACTGGCCTGCTCAAGCACCCCCGCATCCGTGTTGTGAATTCTGAATGCGATATGCCGCCTGCGCCTTATAATCGTACACACGATACACGCGCCCTCGCTGATCGCTCGCCACATTCGGGCATTCGCTCTCGGATGGGACGTAGATCAGACACACCTGAACCCTGTCGCCAGGGCGCTCGTACGCGTCAATCGCGTTCGTGCCGTAATCGACCACGCTGATCCCATTGGTGAACGAAATGGCGACACCACCGCTCTCCCAAGCGCCTGCCTGGTTGATTTCGCTTTGCGTGAGCGCCCCGCCGGAATTGAGCCGCGCCTGGGCCGCAGCGCTAAGCTTGGTGGGGTCAAGCAGCCGCGGGCCCGCCGTCTCGACTTGAGTATTCGAGCACAACGAGTTAGTAGCCGGCCAGGGAAGCGCCGGAGACTCTACGGCACTTGGCGGAGGGCCGTCGTACGAAGCTAGGGCATTGGCCGGTCCTGCCACCAGGACAGCGGCGATGGATATGTGGATCACGGCAAGAGACCTCGACTTCAGAACTGCGTGATTGGACCACCCGGTTTGACAGTGGGGCCGGTCCGCGGATGTGGATAGACGAAGTGGGGAACGGCCGTCGGGCAGTTCATATAGGGCTTTAAATCGACGTCCTGCGGATTCGTGCACAAGAGATAGCTGCGTTGCGGATCCTGCATCAGGTTGTGGCGCATGGTCGCCACTTGGCTCCGCGTGAACAGCATCGGCTTGCGGCACACGAAGTAGCTCATCACGTCGTCCTTATCGGGCCGAAACGTGAGCGAAACCGGTTTGCCGCTGAATAGTGCGTGCAGCGTGTAGCTGGGTCCGTTGAACACGATCGTCGCGCCGCTGCCATCGCTGAGCGTTTTGCCCGTCGGAGGGTGGCAAAAGCCGATGTTGTTGTCGTTGAAGAGATGGGCGCCCGCATCGGGTGGCGTGTCGGTGACCGTAAACGTCCAGCCGCTGGTGAGATTCGTTCCATCGGAGATCAGCGGGCCGGCCGGCGAGTCGCCGTCGTAGATCTTGATCGACCGAGTCGTGCCCGAGCGCGGGTTTCCATCGTACCAGCTTTGCAAGGCCGCGGGCGTCGATAAGAAGTCGTACGTGCCCGGAAATGTGTGCGGCAATCCGAAGTAGTGGCCGACCTCGTGCGAGAGTTGACTGAAGTTCTGGTACACGTACCACGATGACGGGGCATAAGTGCATCCGGAGCCGTCGGAGGCGATCGGTGGATTCGGATGTTTGGAATCGACCGGATCGGTCGCCACGGTCGTGCCGCAGTAGACCGAAGGCATGACCGTATAGCTCGCGCTGCAATCCGTCGTCGTACTGCCGCTGCACCCGATGCTGCCGACCGGCACGTATGCGTTGTAGGCGGTGTAGCCGTTGCCCGTCACGCCGATACCCGAGCCCGCCGGACCGTACGCTCGGAAAAAGACGACCATCTTGCCCGGGTAGCGCGCAGCCTGCCGTGAGGCCACGCGGTCGTTGTTATGAGCGAGGTGATTGATGGTGGAGTTCTTCACGCGATCGAGATCGTGCGCCGCGTCGAAGTCGACGACGATGTGCGCGTTCGAAGCGCGCAGCGACTCGTTCTCGTTGTCGATCCATTGTTTGAGTTGCTTGAGGCTAAGCACGCCCTTCGGGTTGGCGCCGTTGTCATCCGATAGGATGACGGCCTCCATGCGCACGTGGATCGTCATGAGGTCGATATCTGGAGGCTGCGCGTCGGATGGCGTCGCTCGCACAAACGCAAGACAGCCGGCGAGCAATAACGCAAACGCAAGGATGAAACGCTGCTTCATGGCAAGCCCCCGCTTCGCGGCGCCGGTCCGCCCGCCCTGGACTGGACCTTTGGCTTCACTCGCGAATAGAAGATGTACGAGTTTCAGGCTCGTCGAAATGAGCGTCTCATCATGAGGCACTTCGTATCGCTGTGCCTGCTTGCGCTTACCGGACTAGCGCTCACCGCGCCTGCGCTGGCCGCGGCGCGAGTCGATTCCCGAGTGCAAATCACATCGCCGCAAGCCGGGCAAGTATTCGCTCCCGGAGATACCGTCGTAATCACCGTCACAACGCAGATCCCCGCGGCGGCGGGCTACGTCGGTGTCGGCGCACCGGGTGTCGGCATACTGCAAGGGACCAATTACAACGGCTCGACATTCCAGGCCAGCTTCAAGATTCCCGAGTCTTTCGCGGGCCCGCTGACGATCTCGCCAGCGGTCATCGGTACCGACCAGACACCTGTCGAGGGCCAATCCGTCACGATCATCGTACGTTCTTCGAACGCGCCGGAGCGCATATCTCTGACCCAAGCAACGTTCATGATGAGGGCGCCAGGCGCAACCGAAAACATTTACGTGCAGGGCATGTACTCCAATGGGATTGAGCGCGACTTGACTTCGTCTACGACCGGGACGGCCTACCGCTCGAGCGATACGGGCATTGTAAGAGTCAGTGCGGATGGGAATGTTCGGGCGACCGGCTTCGGCATCGCCATCGTCAGTGTGGTCAACGCAGGCCGCAAGGCCTTTGCAAGTTTCTGGGTCGAGGATCCGCAGCATCCACTTCCACCGATCGAAGTCACCCCGCAAGTGAGAATTGACCGTCTGACGGCGCAAATCACACCCTTCAATGCGCTGACGAGCACGTATGGACAAACGCTGCGCGTTATCAACGCTTCTTCGATCCCCTTGCCAGGGTCGCTTTACGTCGTGATCTCCAATCTTCCATCAAAGACGGTGGTCACCGGCGGAGGCAGGACAAAGGTTATTGAACCGCTCGGCTCGCCATACTTCTCCTTGAAGCTACCGGACGGTCTGACGCTGCAGCCGGGCCAGAGTGTTTCCGTGAAACTCGCTATGTGGATTCTCGGAAGTCAACCGATCAACTATGACGTGCGGGTGTTCCGTACCTCAGTGCAACCATGAAGGCGTGAGGTTCGTGTTATCACGCGTCATCGTACGACCAACCGTCTGTTCAATAACTGCGACCGCGCTGGCAGTCTCCCTATGCAATTCGATCGGCCGCGCCGACCAATCGAGGGGGAAAATAGAGAACGAGCGGTCGAGTAGGTTTTGACGTTGCACAAATCAAATCGTCCCACCGAGGCATTGTGACGATGTGTAGAAACATAAAGACACTTTTCAACTTCGAGCCGCCAGTGAGCGCAGGTGACGTCAGGTCGGCTTCGCTTCAGTTCGTAAGAAAAATCAGCGGTTTCACGAAACCTTCCAAAGCAAACGAGGTCGCCTTCGACGCTGCCGTCGATGAGATAGCCCGCGCCTCGACTCGTCTACTTCGCTCGCTCGAGACGACCGCACCGCCTAAGAATCGGCACGAGGAAGCCGCGCGGGCCAAGGCTCGCGCGCTCAAACGCTTCGGTCCCACCTCACGCGCGAGCAGCACTCTGCCGCAAGCCTTGCGGCCACATCACTGATCGACACCGCTCCGGTGGCAGCGCTTAGACTCGCCTATTCGAGCTGGAAGACGTATTCGAGCAAGTAGTCGGTTTGCACGGACGGCGGTTTGAAGAGGCTCGCTCGCGCGGCCCTGAGGGCCGCGTTATCGAGCAGCGGGCTGCCCGACGACCGATAGATCTTGACGGCCACTAGCTCTCCGCTCGTGCCGATCGTGACCAGCACGATGGCGGTGCCCTGGGTGCTCTGCTGCCTAGCAGGTTCAGGGTAGTCCACCGGCGCCTTGTACTTGTACTCCGCGTCCGTGATGCCGACCGGCTCCTGCGGCCTTGCCGGCTCGGCGGCGGGCGCGGCTGGGGCCGTGGTCGGCGGCCCTTGCGGCACGCCGTTCTCGTCGCCGTGCGGCGCCGATGTATACGCCACTTCGGCTGGGCCTGTGCCACCTTCGTTGTGCGTTTTGATGACGTTCATCTTGAGGTGCGCGGGCGGCGGCGTGCTCTGGGACGGCGGCGGAGTAGGCGTCGGCAGCGGCGTGGGTGTCGGCGGCGGGGTCGGTTTGGTCGTCGGCGGCGGCTTGATCAGTGTTTGGACCGTGACTTTTTGTGGCGGCGGCGTCGCTTGTTCTTTGAACTGCGGGAAGAAACGCTCGCCAGCGGCGCCCATGATGAAATGCGCGGTAGCCGACAAGATGATGAAGCCGGCCGAAAGATAGATAAACGCATAGTGGCTGCGCTTGGTGGACAGCGGCGGCGTGATGAGCGAATCCGGCTGCGCGTTGGGGGTCGTGGCCAAACCAGTCGTGCCCTTTCTGCCCGGTCAAGAATCGCACTGTCGGATGCGCCGTGCAGAAGGCGGGCCGTGGCCTTGCTGTCAGCAAGCGGTTCAATTATACCGCGCGCTGATTAAGAGGTGGTTAGCGCGACTTCTAGCGCAGCGCGTAGACCAGTGGTGTACGCTCCCGCGACCGTGGCGGCGATCGGTTGCGTCGCGGTTTCGGAACCCGCCCAGAATAACGCGCCCGTGTCCGCTGTCGCTAAGCGCGCGCGCGCTCCAGCCCCACCCGGACGCAACAGCGTATAGCCGCCGCACGACAGCGGGTCGGCGCTCCAATCGATCAGTCGCGAGCCTGCGAGTTTCGGCCTGGCCTTCGGGAAATGGCGGCACAGATCTCCGATGATCCGCGCGAGAGCTTCTTCTTCACTCATTCGAGCCAGCGTCGCGGCGCGCTCGCCGACGCAATATGCTGTCAGGACCGGCGCCTCTGACTTCGCCTTATAGAATACGTTCCAATAGAGCGCGACTGGCCCCGCGCTCGAGATCACCGCAGCCAAGCGTCGCGGCCAAAACGGCTCCTCAAAACGCATGATGACCTTCAAGACCGGACCACTGACCATCGCACGCAGCGCCTCGCGTTTGCTTTCGGGAAGCTCGGGTTTGAAGCGGACCGCCCCGGATTGCAAGACGCCCGCAGGCAGCGTCGAGATAGCGGCCCGCGCGACGCGTTCGCGTCCACTGCCATCGCGGATCGCCACTCCGTCATGCGCCCATTCAATCTCTGTAGCGACGAAACCGTATTCGATCTCGAGATCGCGAGCGATGTGCTCGACGATGCGGTCGTAGCCTTCGTTGACGCGGTAATCCCCGCTGGTCTCCAATTCTAGCACTCCATCGTCGAGCAAGCCATGGATTCCGATCTCGTGCGTGCTTCCCGGCAGATGCGTGGTGAACACCATTTCAGCGAGCGAGCGGGCCCGGCCGCGATAGCCGCCGCGTTCGATGAACTCAGCTGCAGCCATGTCGCGCGGTTCACGTCGCGCCAGACGCCGCAGGATCGTGAACGACTGCCACGTCTCCGGATGCAGCAACGCACGCGCCAACCATTGTGTGCCGTGGCCGAGGTCGACCATCAACGCGCTGACGGCGTGCGAGTTGGGCCGTACGGTCAGGCCAGCGGCTCGGACCTCGGGCCACGTCTGTGCCCCCTGTCCGTGGATCAGCTCGGCGCCCGCTTCGACCGGCGCATCGCACAAATCGCGCAGCGTGTGGATGCGCCCGCCGATCCGCTGCCGCGCCTCGAGCACACGGACGCGCAATCCCTCCCGCACGAGCGCCCGCGCGGCCGTCACGCCCGCCATTCCGGCGCCGATCACCAGAACGTCGCAAGTATGAGAGCTGCTGCTGCCCGAAGCGTAGGGTCGTGTCACGGAACCTCGTCTTCATCACCGGCGCGAGCGGCTTTATCGGCGCTCACGTCGCGCGCGAATTCATCGCTTCGGGCTACGGTGTCCGTGCCCTCGCGCACGCGCCTCACGAGCCACCTCGCTACGCCCCAGCCGGCATCGAATGGGTCGAGGGCGACGTGCGCAACGCAAGCGATGTCATCCCCTCGATGCGCGGCTGCCGGTACCTGGTCCACTGCGCGGCGCTGTATTCCTTCGCGCCGCGAGATCGCGCTGCGATACGCGACGTCAACGTCGCCGGAACCGCGAGCGTCTTGGAAGCGGCCCGCACCGCCGGCGTCGAGCGTGCAGTGGTGACCTCGAGCGCGGCCACTGTCGGACCCGCGCACGACGGCGTACCGGCCACCGAAGCAGATATTTTGGTGGACGCCCACGCTTCGACGTATCACCGCTCTAAGGTCGAGCAAGAACAAGTTGCGCTCGCCGCGGATCTTCCGGTTGTGCTGGTGCTGCCGACAGCACCCGTCGGCCCGGGAGATCGCAAACCGACGCCGACCGGCCGCCTCGTTCTCGACTTCGCGCGCGGCCGGATCGGCGCGCGGCCCAGCACCGGCGGCTTCAACCTGGTCGCTGTCGAGGACGTGGCGCGCGCGCACGTCGGCGCGATCGAGCGCGGCAAGCCCAAAGAACGCTACATCGTCGGCGGCGAAAACCTGTCGTTCGATCAAGTGTGGGAATTGCTCGCTGAGGTGACGCAACGGCCTGCGCCGACCTGGCGCGTGCCCTACGGGCTGACCGTCTTGGCCGCGTACGCCGACGAACTTCGCTGCCGGCTTCAACCGGATGCGGTGCCATTCGTGCCGCTCGAGGGCGTCCGGATGTCACGCGAGTTCCAGTACGTCGACTCAAGCAAGGCCATCCGCGAGCTCGGGTTCCAAGCGGGACCGGTCCACGCCGCGCTGGCGCGCGCCGTCGACTGGTACCGAGCACACGGCTACACCACCTAACCCTAGGACCGTCACGCGAGCCCCTCTAATAGCTCGGACCTGAGCACTTCCTCGTGCTCGTCTCGAAGGGTCATGGTGATCGAGCGATGAGCGCACAGACTCGAGAGCGAGTTCCACTTGCGCAAGCCGCCCGCGATTGGGAGCAGATGACGCTGCTTCCTTTCGTCGAGAAGCGTCCGGAACGGCGCGAGGTCTTCCGCACCTTTAGCGGTTCTGAGTTAAAGCGGCTTTATACGCCTGAGGACCTGGCCGATCACGACTACCTCGCCGACGCCGGCTTCCCCGGCCAGTTTCCCTACACGCGCGGCCCGTATCCGACGATGTATCGCGCGCAGCCGTGGACGATGCGTCAGATCGCAGGTTTCGGCACCGCCGAAGACACCAATGCACGCTTTCGTTATCTGATCGCCCAAGGCCAGACCGGCATCTCGACCGACTTCGACATGCCCACCCTCATGGGTTACGACAGCGACGATCCGCGCAGCGAGGGCGAAGTGGGGCGCGAGGGTGTCGCGGTCGACACGGTCGATGACGTGCTCGAGCTGTATCGCGACATCGATCTCGAGAAGATCTCCGTCTCGATGACGATCAACCCGACCGCGTGGATACTGCTCGCGATGTACCTTGTGGCGGCGCAAGAGCGCGGCTTCGATTGGAAAAAGCTCTCGGGCACGACGCAGAACGACATCATCAAGGAATACATATCGCAGAAGGAATGGGTCTATCCGCCCAAACCCTCGATCCGCATCGTGCGCGACACGATCGTGTTCGGCTCACGCAACCTTCCTCACTACAATCCGGTCAACATCAGCGGCTACCACACGCGCGAGGCAGGCAGCACCGCGATCCAAGAGGTCGCGTTCACGCTCGCGGCCGGCATCGCATACGTCGAGGAAGTGCTCAAGCTGGGCATCGACGTCGACAGCTTCGCGCCGCGACTCTCGTTTTATTTCGTCGCGCAGATCGATTTCTTGGAGGAGGTCGCGAAATTCCGCGCGGCGCGTCGCCTGTGGGCGCGCATCATGAAGGATAGATTCGGAGCGAAAAGGTCCGAATCGATGCGTTTGCGTTTCCACTGCCAGACCGCCGGCGCATCGTGCACGGCGCGCGAGCCGCTCAACAACATCTCGCGCACGGCGATCGAGGCCTTGGCGGCCGTGCTCGGCGGCGCGCAATCGCTGCACACGAACGGCTACGACGAGGCTTTGTCCATACCCAGCGAAACGGCGATGAGGATCGCGCTGCGCACCCAGCAGATCATCGCCGAAGAGACCGGCGTCGTCGGCACGATCGATCCGCTGGCCGGCTCGTACGCCGTCGAGCGTCTGACGTCCGACATCGAACACGCCTGCAATGAGTACTTCGAACGGATAGACCAGCGCGGCGGCGTGGTCGCGTGCCTTGACGCGAACTTCTTCCAGTCAGAATTGGCTGACGCCGCGTACGATCTCTACGGGCGCAAGGAGCGCCATGAGTTCGAGTTCGTCGGGGTGACGAAATATCGCGACGAGGGCCCGAGCCCCGCGCTCGACGTGCACCGCGTCGACGAGGCAGCGGCGAACCGGCAACTGCAACGCTTGGCCGACACCCGTTCGCGGCGCACGCAGCCGGCGGTGGACGCGGCGTTGGCCGAACTCGTACGCGTCGCGGGCACGGATGAGAACGTCATGCCGGCGACCATCGAAGCCGTACGGGCGCGCGCCACCATCGGCGAGATCGTGAAGTCGCTCAAACCGCTGTTCGGCGTGTACGTCGAAAAGCCGGTCTTCTAAGGCCATGCCGATCCGAGTGCTCGTCGCCAAGCCGGGCCTTGACGGTCATGACCGCGGTGCGCGCATCGTGGCCCGCGCGTTGCGCGATGCCGGCATGGAGGTCATCTACACCGGGCTGCATCAGACGCCGGAGATGATCGTCAACGCGGCGATCCAGGAAGACGTCGACGTCATCGGCGTCAGCATCCTGTCGGGCGCGCACATGACGGTGTTCCCCCGAGTGATGAACCTTCTCAAGGAGCACGGCGTCGAGGATATGATCGTGATCGGCGGCGGCGTCATCCAGGCCGAAGACATGCCGCGCCTGAAAGCATTGGGCGTTGCCGCCCTGTTCGACGCCGAAGCCACGACACAGGACCTCGTCGACGGGATCACGCGACTCGTCGCCGAGCGAGAATCGGGCCGGACGAAGGCATAGGTCATGTCCGACGCGGCGGGCATCACGCAGTCCCAGGCTTGGCCGCCGGTCTATGATGCGCGCTATCGCCCGCGACCAGCGGAGCCGTACTGGGATCGCGGCCGCGAGACGATGTCGGCCGACGAGCGCGCGTCGCTCATCCTTTCGAAGATCCAGGCGGTGATGCGCTGGGCGCACAAGCGAGCACCGTTCTATCGACGCCGTTGGTCCGAAGCGGGGTTGGAGCCCGGCGACATCCGCTCGCTCGACGATTTCGAGCAAGTACCCAGGATAACGAAGGCCGACCTGCGCGTTGACCAGGCGGAGCATCCGCCATACGGTTCGTACCTGTGCATCGAGCCCGGAGAGATCGCGCATATCCATGGAACCTCAGGGACGAGCGGCAGACCGACCGCGTTTGCCTGGCCGGGGGACGACATGGCGCGCATCGCGGAGGCGCACGCGCGCATCATGTGGAGCTTCGGATTGCGGCCGTCCGACACGGTGTTCATCGGGTCGATCTTCTCGCTCTACGTCGGGTCGTGGGGGACTCTGCTCGGTACGGAGCGCTTGGGAGCGGCCGCGTTTCCGTTCGGTGCGGGCGTCGCGGGCCAAACCGGGCAGGCGATCCAGTGGATGCGCCAGATGCGTCCGACCGCGTTTTACGGAACGCCGTCGTATGCGCTGCGTCTGGCGGAAGTCGCGCGCGCCGAAGGCATCGACCCTCGTTCGCTTGGCCTGCGCATCATGTTCTTCTCCGGAGAGCCGGGTGCCGGCATCCCTTCGATGAAGCGCTTGATCGAATCGACGTTCGGTGCGATCTGCATCGACTCGGGCAGCATGGGTGAAGTGACGCCGTGGATGAACATCGCCGAATGCGCGCAGCGGACGGGCATGCATCTGTGGCAAGATCTGGTCTATGGGGAAGTGCTCGATCCGCAGACCTGGCGGCGCACGCCCGATGGCAGCGCGGGGACGCCCGTCTACACGACCCTTGAACGGCGCTCCCAGCCGATGATCAGGCTCGTCTCGGGCGATCTAGCCGAATGGACCGATGCGCCATGCGCCTGCGGGCGGACGTACCCGCGCTTCCCGCGCGGCATCATCGGCCGGATCGACGATATGCTCACCATCCGCGGCGAAAACGTCTATCCAAGCGCCATCGAGGATGTGCTGCGAGGCTTCGCAGAGCTTGGAACGGAGTTCGAGATCGTCGTGACGCGCGACAATCAGCTTGATGATCTGCGCGTGCGGGTCGAAACCGCTCCGGGCGGCGACGCACCAAGCGGTCTGGCGGAGCGGGTCACCGCGTCGCTTCGTCGGGTGCTGGGCGTGCGTCCATCGGTCGAGCTGTGCAAGCCGGATTCGCTCACGCGCACGGACTTGAAGTCGCGCCGCGTGCGAGATGAACGCCACTTGAGCCGCTGACAGGCCGACCGGTCACGCCGGTCAGTGGATCGTTCAGCCTCCGCCGAAACCGACGCTTACCGAGCCGTCGGGACTCACGATGACCGGTACCGTGAGCCCGCCGGAGAGCCGCCGCATTTCCTTGCGGGCCTTGGAGTCGCCCTGTGCGTCGACCTCGTCGAACGCGACGCCGCGCGTCCGCATGTCTTCCATCGCTGCAGCGCAATATGGGCAGCCGGGTTTCGTGTAGATAATTGTCTTCGCCATGCCTTAGAACGCGCCGACCCCGTTGGGCGTGCCGTTGCCTGTTGGCCCGTCATAGCCGGCGCCGGCGGTGCAGACGTATGAGTTATTGGCCGGGGGAAGGCCGCACGGATCGTTGTTGCCGCTCGTGATGTCGTGCAGCGAACTCGTGTGGCTGTACGAGTACGAGCCGTCGTGGATCGACGTACCGTTACCCGCCAAGGCGTAGACCCCCGCGATGATGGGCGTGGCGACGCTCGTGCCACCGAATCCAAGCCAGCCGTGGTCGCTGCCAAAGGTCGTGTAGACAGCGACGGGCGTGGCTGTATCAGCGACTGCGGACACATCATTATTGATCCGCATCGAGCACACACCCGAATTGTTCATGACGGTAGGTGAGTTGCTTTGCCACGATGGCTGGTTAATGTAGATGCTGCACAAGCTTCCCGTGAGCTTCCAGACGGTTTCCGACGGGGTGCCATTGCACGGTCCACTTGTATTCGAAGTAGTACAAAGGGTTGTGCCGCCGACGGCGGTCACATACTGCGATGCTGCCGGATAGCCGCCAGGGTAACCACTGTCGCCGCTCGCCACGGTGATCGGTATTCCCGGACGATTGAAGTGCACGTCGTCCGTTGCCTCAGAGGAATATTCCCCACCGCTCCAGCTATTGGAGATTTCGTTCGCGCCGCACTTCGTTGCGGCCGCATCCTCGCCGGCGTACAGATCGGTATTATTGGGACTGTCAGTTTCGACGAGCAGGATGTGGCAGTTCGGACAGGTGGCCGACACCATGTCGATATCGAGCGCTTCTTCTTCCTCCCAACATCCCATCGGACCACTGCACGGCATCGGATCGGGGACGGGCAACGGGCTCGTGCCGCCGCTCTGGTTGACCTTCAAGAAGCAGCCGTTCGCTGTCGTGCACGCCGGCAGCGAGAACGTCGAGCGGTACACTCCGAGGTCGGCTTCGGCTTTTGGATCATCATACGCGTCGACGACCGCCACCGTCTGACCAACTCCGTTGGTGCCCGAAGGGAGGTTGTAGGCGCCCTGCAGATCGCTCGGCCCGTAGCCTCCGGGAATGGCTGGGGAGGCCCAGTCCGTGCGCTTCCATGCCATGCAGCGCATGTAACCCGGACCGGCGTTGCCGCAGACGTGCACGGCCGGACCTGACCCGAGCCGTCTCGGAATCGCCGCGGGTTTTGTCGGACGGACACCGACCCAGGCGGCCATTGCGTGAGCGGCGTGCGCGACCAGGCAATTCACCGGCTTCGGAGTAGGAGTGGGTGTGGACGTCGGGGGCGGGGGCGGAGGTCCCATACTCGTGCCGCCGCCACCGCCGCACGCGCCTCCGATCGCACCGAGCGCCAAGACAGCGACCAACGCAGTCAATCGTAAGATGGCAAGCCGGCTCGATATCATCTCGTGGTCCCCCCGCGAGTCCTATGTGACGGCTCTCTAAGGCGGCGGGACGGCACGATTCCTGCAGCCCAGCTCAGAACCCTCAAAGTCATGGTCACCCTGACACCCGGCGCGCTCGAGTACGCACAAAAGCATGTCTTGCACGCGCTCGTCGTTGCGCACGACGGGCGCATCGTGTCCGAGACCTACGGTCAAGGCCATGACGCGGCGACGCCGCACGCGCTCTACAGCGGCACGAAAAGCTTCTGGGGGACGACCGCACTTATCGCACAGCGGCAAGGGCTGCTGCGCTTGGATGAGTGCGTCGCCGAGACGTTTCCGGAATGGAAACGCGATCCATGGAAGAGCCAGGTCACGTTGCGCCAACTGCTGCAACTCACCAGCGGCATCGGGTTCGGCGGATTAGGCACGGCCGTTCCGACCTATGCGAAAGCGCTCGCGGTTGAGCTGAAGAACGAACCGGGAACGGTGTTCACCTATGGCGGGATTCCGCTGCAGGTCTTTGGAGCCGTCCTCGCGCGCAAGCTGGAGCCTCGCGGCCTAACACCGCACGAATACTTGAAGCAGCAGATCCTCGATACGATCGGCATGAAGGTCGACAAATGGCGTGCGCTTTCCGATAAGACAAGCCCACTGCCGACCGGCGCATTCGTCTCCGCGCGCGAGTGGTTGAAGTACGGACAGTTCGTCTGCGATCAGCGCCACGAATTCGACGAATGTTTTTACGGATCGCCACCCAACCCGCGTTATGGCCTGGCTTGGTGGCTCGGAAGCCCTCATGCCCCGTCCGACCTTGTCTATGCGAGCGGCGCTGCCGGCCAGGCGATGTACGTCGTACCGTCGCTGCGCACGGTCGTCGTGCACTTCGGCAAGTCGTCGTCCTTCAAGCACGATGCGTTTCTCAAACGCCTCTTCTCGCCAACGGCATAAGAAAAAGGCCGGCAGATGCCGGCCCTTGTAGCGTAGAACCCTGGTTACTTGGCCTTGCGCGCCGCTCTGCGGACCTTACGCTTTACCTTCCGCACGGCCCGTTTGACCTTGCGACCGGCCTTTTTCACCGTGCGCTTTGCTTTCCGCGCGGCTCTCCGTTTTGCCATTCTTTACCCCTTTTTGCAACGTGTTCATGCATCCATCGTACATGGTGCAGAACTGGAAGTCAGAATTGCGGAAACGTGCGAACATTTCCTTCGTCGCGCGTTGCATCTTAACAGGGCGAATCGCTTTGCTGCGCCAACGCATTTTCGTGTCATGATCATTCACCAATATCTCCAGCATGGATGATGGCACACTAGTAGCGATCGGCCACGCGTTGCTCATAGGCATCGTCGCCGGGCTGCGCACGATGATCGCACCGACAGCGGTGGCGTACGCGCGCAACTCATCGTTGTGGATTCTTTTCGCGGTGCTGGCGCTTATCGAGTTAGTAGGCGACAAGCTGCCAAAGGTACCGGCGCGCACGAGCCCGCTGCCGCTCTTCTTTCGATGCCTCGCCGGAGGGGCGTCAGCTTATTTCCTGACACGCGCTGATATCGCGCCGTGGTTCTCTGCCGGGGCCGGAGTAGTCGGCGCGCTGATCGGCGCGTATGGCGGCTACGGACTGCGCCGGCTCTTGACCCGGTCGGGCAGGCTGCCCGATATCGTGGTTGCGTTAGGCGAAGACATCGTCACCATCGCGCTTGCGCTGGTGGCGGTCCGCCAAGCGTAGCTTTTTCCTACGGACGGGCGGCGGCCCGTTCCACGTGATCGGCGACGGACTTAAGCGTTACCGGAAATGCGGCGAGCGTCTCGCGCATGTCGACCGGATCGCCGCCCGCGTACATCAGCATCATCGCGGCGAACGATCGAGTTAGCGGATCGGTAGCCGATTCATATTGGGCCTTCAATGCTTCCTCCGGCACGTGCTGCACGGCGATCGGGCGGCCCGTCCGCCTCTCGAACGCTCGGACCACGTCGTTGGGCTTCACCGCTTCGGGTCCGCCCAGCATGAAAACCCGATTCTCAATGCCGGGCGTAGTCGCCGCCAATCCCGCTACGTTCGCGACGTCGAACGCCGAGACGTAGCTGACCGGGTTCTCTCCGCTGCCATACAACGTCGCGGTGCCGGCGGCCGCGTCGATCCCAAGCGGCGGCGACAGCCAGACCTCCATGAAGATCGCCGGCCGCAGGATCACATAGTCCATTCCGCTGGCCTGCAGATGCTTTTCGACCGCGAGCTTTGCATCTTTGAACGCATAGGACAACGCGCTCTTCCCCGTCGAGAAGGAGATATAGACGAAGCGCCGCACGCCCGCGGTGCGCGCGGCGTCCACGAGGTTTTTCTGTCCGTTCAGGTCGACGGTCTCGATCGAGTCCCCCGCGGCACGGGATCGAGCCGAGTTCGCCGTCGAGATGACGACGTCCATTCCGGTGCACGCACGGGCCAGCGACGCCGGGTCTTTCAAATCCCCTTCGACGAGTTCGACGCCCTCCTGCGCAAGCGTGTGGCGGATAGCCGGATCCGATGTGGAGCGCACCAGCCCGCGCACCTGCTGGCCGGACGCCGCGAGGCGCCCGCAGATCTCTGCTCCGACAAGACCCGTTGCACCGACGACGAGCACGTGCATATCAATGCTCCTTTCGTTTTGCGGCGATCGCTTTGACGACGCGCAGCGCGATGCCGCCGCCCGGCACGACCAGATTCAGAGCGTCCGCACCGACGTCGAACAAGGTGTCCGGATGCAGCAACGCGCCGACCGCGCCTTTCACCTGATCCACCAGGCGGCCTGATGGTTCGGCATGCAGCTCCGTCTTGAGCACCTGGCGATATTCCTCGAACTCCTTGAGCGCACCGGCTTTGTCGCCCGCGGCGAGCAGCGCTTGGATGGCCAGTTCACGCGCGGCTTCGTCCCAGCGATCGTAGGTCGCCATCTCGCGCGCGTACGCAAGCGCCTCGCGGCCAGCGCGCCGTGCCAGGGCGTCGCGGCCGAGCCGTTCGGCGATCTCGCGCCGGTATTCCCGAATCCGTCGCTCGGCTTTTTCGAAAACCGGCGACCGAGGCGTCTTCGTATCCTCCGAGAGCCGGAACCGGTCGTGCAGCGCGCGGAGACGTTCGCGCTCCGCGTCGCCGAGCTTGTCGGTCCCACGCACATCGGCGGCCGCATCTTCGATCTCCCAGAGATCGACCTGCGCGCCGTCGCATAGGCGATGGCCTTCGGGAGTCAACGGCACCGCATCGGCACCGATCGCGGTCCGCAGGCGGATGAGACTGTAGTCGAGCGCATCGAGCGCGGCTTGCGGCTCCATCGCTGGCCATAAGCTTGCCGCGAGCTGCTCCGGCGGCGCGGCGCGGCGCGACAGCGCGATGGCGAACAGCGCATCCCGTTCGCGCTCGCCGAGCGCGACCGGTTGGCCAAGACGGCGCACCGAGATGGTGAGAAAGTCGATCTCGAGCAGCGGTGCGGCCACCGCGCTCGCTTGCGACGCGCGCATTGCGACCAGCGGTCCGAGTATGCCGGCATCGGGCGCTCGGCGGCTGGCCGCTTCGACCGCGTGCCGGAGCGCGTCCGAATCGACCAGCTTCGCCTGCTCGCGCGCTTCGTCGAACAGCGCCGCGCGCTGTCGTGGCGCGACCAGAGCGTGGGCGACCCGGGTTATGACCTGCAGTGCAGGATCCTTGTACGCGTCGGCAGCCCGGGTCGCGGCCCTTGCGTGTTCACCAGCGCGCTCGTCGTCAGGCTCGTAGCTCCAGGCGACCAGGTGCGCTCTCGCAAGCCACATCGGCTCTTCGATGCCGACGGGTGCGGCGTCCTCACGGCGCGCCGCGCACGAAGCGAAATGGGAAAGTCCTCGGATCGCGTCAGCCGCCACCCGCTCCTCGAGCCGCGTCGCAGACTCTTCGAACAGCTCGCGCTCGCCGGCGAACCAGGCGCCGAACGCGATCTCCGCCATCGTTCGCGAGACCATCGTCGCGAAGCCCGACTTGTGCGCATGCTCGAGGGCTAGTTCGAGCAGCTCTCGCTCCTCCTGGCGCCGTCCGAGCATGCGCTCGATGGTCGAGGATCGGTTGAGCGAGGCGATCGCCGCCGAGACGTTGCGCTGGCTGGCGACGGGCCACGCGCGGTCGAAAATCCGCGCGGCTTCCTCTAAGCGACCGGTGCGCGCGAGCACCGCAGCGTGGATATGGGTGACCGATGCGACCGCGGGCGACGACGGATCGTTCGTCCCCAGCTCATCGGTGAACGCGCGCAGCATCCGCAGCGCCCCCTCGTGATCTCCGAAATCGCTTCCCAGCAACGCGAGAAACACGGCCACCATAGTGCGCTGCATAGGCGGGAATGCTGCAGTCTCTCTCCACAGCGCCTGGGTTTCGCGCAGGATCAGCCGATTGTCTATGCGGTAGCGGCGCATGTGCACGGTCGCGTACCAAAGGCGCGGGTAACGCGCGACGATCTCCGTTGGGATGCTCGCCAGCACGCTCGTGTACTCAGGGGGCCATATCTGCGTCATGAAGGTATCGACTTGGTTGAGCGCCTCAGCCGCAGACGCTGCGTCGTCGCACTCGAGATAGAGCCGCGCCGCGCGCAAGAGGTTGGCCTTCTCCATCCAACGCTTCGCAGCCGTTGCCAGCAACGAGTGGCGACGGTCTGTATTCGCTTCCAGCAGCGCGCTGGCGAGCAACGGGTGGACCTCGTAGGCGCCGGCGGGCGTGCGCACGACGAATGGCGAGTTTCGCACGAATTCATCGAGTGTGGAGCGCGCGTCGGCCGTCCCGAGGGCGAAGGCGACGTCGTCGGGCGTCGCGAGCGGGATGCACGCGCATGCCGCCAGCACGTCGAGCGCCTCGCGCGACCACGACCCGAGCACTTGCTCGGCGAGATAGTCATGCAGGTTCTCGAAGGCGACGTCATCCAGATGGCCGAGCAATTCGTGCAGCGTGCCCTCGCGCGCAAACCGGACGAACAGCAAGATGGCGATCGGCCAGCCGCGCGATATCTCCATCACGCGCTCCAGCTCGAGCGGCGTGATCGCGACGCCGCCGAACGCCTCGACCAGTTCGGCGCGGTCGAAACTCAATTGCGGCGCCCGCAAGGTCACGATGTGATGCGGGTCGGCGAAGCGGCTGAGGCGCGCCCGCAGTGGCGTGCGCGAGCAGATCACGACGACTCTCGATTCCGGCCGCGCCGCGAGCAATCGCCACAAGAACTCCTGGACTGCGGACGCGGCGTCGACGCGCTCTGCGTTCTCGAAGACGAACGCCGCAGGAGCGCATGGTCGCGCCCACGCCTGCAGCAACAGGTTCATCTTGTCGGTGTCCGATGGGCCGCCTTCCGTGATCGAAAGCTGCAGGTGGGAAAGCTCGGCACCTCGCGCCGGGTCCTCGCGCTCCAGCGCCGATGTCAGTCGGCGCGCGAGTTCGGCTTCGTCATCGACTCCCGCGAGATCGCACACCGCCCATGCGGGCTGGCTCTGGCAGTACTGGCGAGCCATCGAGCTCTTGCCGAATCCGGCCGGAGCGATCAGCGCGATGATGCGCGGCTGCGCCGCAGCGAGTTGCGCCAGCAGACGTTCGCGCCGGATGATCGATGATGCGGCTCGCTCGGCCTCTGCCATCGCGCGCCTACGTGGCCAGCATGCCGCCGTCGACGGCAAGCACGTGCCCGGTCACGTAGCTCGACGCGTCGCTCGCGAGGAACAGCAGCGGGCCGTCCAGCTCGTGCACGTGGCCCGGCCGGTGCATCGGGATCATGCGCGCGATGATATCGAGCGCCTTCTTGCTGGCGAATATCTCCGCCGTCATCTCGCTCTCGAAATAGGCAGGCGCGATCGCGTTGACCCGCACTCCGCGGCCCGACCACTCGACCGCCAGCTCGCGCGTGAGATTGATGAGACCGCCTTTGCTGGCGGCGTAGCCGGGCGTGGGGTGGATGCCGCCGCCGACCAATCCCAGCACCGAAGCGATATTGATGATGCTGCCGCTGCCGCGTTCGAGCATGTGCCGCGCGACGTGCTGCGAGATGGAGAATGCCGCGGTCAGGTTGAGCGCGACGATGTCGGCAAACGACTTGAGCGGCTCTTCTTCTGCCCGATAGGGATCGGCGTCGCCGGCCGCGTTGACGAGCACGTCGATCCGCCCGTACCGCGCAATACCAGCGGCGACCGCGCGCGCTACATCTATTTCGTGAGTGACGTCGCACGCGACCGGCAGCGCGTCGTGCAGCTCCGACGCAAGGGCGCTCAGGCGCTCGACTCGACGCGCCGCGAGCACCACTTTCGCGCCTGCGGCATCGAGGACGCGACAGAAACGCGCGCCGAGACCGCTCGACGCGCCGGTGACGAGCGCAACGCGTCCGTCGAGACGAAACGGTGCCAGGACGTCCACTCCCCCAGGCTCCCATGGCCCGCTTGGGAACTCCTCGCTCCCGGGAGACGCGGCGCTCAGCTACGAGGCGAGCAGATCGGGATAATCTCGCTTGGTGCTGTCGTACGCCGCCTCTAGGAGCAGCGGATTCAGGAGGTACGCGAACGACCTGACCCGTCGGACGCTCTTGATGAAGCCCTTCATCTCGAGCTTCTTGAGCGCAAGTTTGACGCGATGCTCGGAGACGCGCAGCGAGCGCGCGAATTCCGGATGGCCCGGATAGGCATCGCACGTCGAGGTCTTGATCGTCCCGAGAAGCCAGAGCTTCTCGAGCACGCGCTTCTCGCACGGCGTGAGCAGTTCGGTGCCGCGCAGCGAGGTGAAGAACGAATCCCACAATCTGCTGCAGAACTGCTCCGCGAGTTGCTTCTTATGCATGTTCCCCTACCCCCGGTCTGTGAGCGCGAGCGAAGACAAGGGTATATCGAACGTATGTTTGTCGGCCCTATGTTCGATTCCTTCCCGGCCTGTGATGGAGCACACGTTCGGTGCCGATGGGAAGTATAGTAGAAGAGAGGGGACTGGAAGCCATGGCACACGCGATCTGGAACGGCTCGATCAATTTCGGATTGGTGACGATTCCCGTTCGGCTGTTCACCGCAGTCCGCGAGAACGAGATCCACTTCAACATGCTCCATAAGAAAGATAAAGGACGCATCAACTTCCAGCGCGTCTGCGCGATCGACGGAAAGAAAGTCGAGTGGAACGACATCGTCAAGGGCTACGAGGTCGGTGACGGCGACTACGTCCTCATCACGGATGAGGACATCAAGAGCGTGAGCATCGAGGCCACGCAGTCGATCGACATCACCGAGTTCGTGGATCTGTCCGAGATCAATCCCATCCTGTTCGACAAGCCGTACTATCTCGAGCCGGAGAAGAAAGGCCGCCACGCGTACGCGCTGCTGCGCGATGCATTGGCCAGCGCCGGCAAGGTCGGCATCGCCCGCGTCGTCATCCGCACCAAGGAGTACCTGTGCGCGCTCAAGCCCAACGGCGACGCGCTCGTGCTCGAGCTCATGCATTACCCCGACGAGATCGTCGACGCCGCCGACTTCGATTTCCCGCCGTCCAAAGAGAAAGTCTCGGCCGGCGAGATGAAAGCCGCCAAGCTGCTCATCGATACGATGGCCGGCAAGTTCCAGCCCGAAGAGTATCGCGACCGCTATCGGGATGCGATGATGGCCATGATCGATGCGCGCGCCAAGGGCAAGCCGACGCGCGCGAAAGCCGCCGCCAAGCCCAAACCCGCGACCGACGTCGTCAACCTCATGGATGTGCTTCAAGAGAGCCTCAAGCAGAGCGCCAAGAAGCGGCCGGTTGCCGCCAATGGCAAGGCCAAGAGCGCTTCGAACGGTCACGCTAAGAAGAAGGTCGCGGCGCGCGCGTAGCGCGCCTATGGTCGGCCGGCAAGCGCCTGACTTCACCCTGGCCGACCAGGACGGCGTCCCCGTCACGCTGTCGGATGTGCTCACGCGCAGTCGCGCGGTCTTGATCTTCTACGTCTTGGACCACACCCTCGGCTGATACATTCAACTCGCCGCCGTGCGCGGCGATGCGGACAGGTACGCCGCGGCGGGTGTGGACGTCTTCGCCATCAATGGCGCGAGCGTCCGCTCCCACCGTGCCTTTCGGCGGCGCCACGGCTTCACCGCGCGCCTGCTCAGCGATCGAGACTTGAAGGTGTCGGCGCAGTACGATGCGGTCAAACGCTTCGGTCCATTTCGCTATATCGACCGCACGGTCGTCGGCATCGGCAGAGACGGCCGCATCGCATTCTACGAGCGCGGTTTTCCAAAGACCGACGAGATACTCGCGGGGCTTTCCGGCGCGGAGCACGAACCGGGAACCCGATGAGACGAGCCATTATGCGCCGGCGCGCTACGCTTTTCGCGTTCGCGGCTGCCTGTTCGGCGGCCGTTGTCACGCTCGATTCGAGAGTGCCGGCCACAGCCGCCGACGTGAGCGACCAAGTCGTGACGCCGGTGCGCACGATCAAGGGCGCGATGACCGGCCTCCTGTGGCCGAGCGGTGTCGCCGTCGACTCCGCGGGCGCGGTGTACGTGTCAAACGACGGCGACCTCGCATCCAAACAAGATAGCGTCACGGTGTATGCAGCCGGCGCGAATGGCGACGTCGCTGCCGCGCGAACCATCTCTGGAGGGCGTACCGGACTGACGCGGCCCGGCGGCCTGGCGGTCGATTCCGCAGGAATCTTATACGTCGCGAACGCCGGCGTGAGCGGCGCAGGCAGCAGCGTCCTCGGACAAGACCGCGTGCTTGTCTTCGCGGCGGGTGCGAACGGCGACGTAGCTCCGCTGCGTTACATCACCAATGATATCGTCACGCCCAAGGCAGTGGCCTTCGACGCGCGCGGCTTCATCTACGTCTCGAACTATGGCGCGATGGTCAATGCGCCGAACTCCATCACCGTCTACAAGCCGGGCGCTGCTGCCGACGAGACGCCGGTGCGGGCGATCACCGGGTCGCGCACGACGCTCGATACGCCGCTCGGGCTGGCGGTCGGACCGCACGGCGATCTGTTCGTCGTCAATAGCGGGCGCGTGAATCTGGGCATCGACAGCATCATCGTCTTCGCGCCGGGGGCCAGCGGCGACGCCGCGCCCGAGCGAACGATCACCGGCGACAAGACCGGTTTGGACGTGCCGCAAAGCGTCGCGGTCGACGCGGCCGGCTACATCTACGTGACGAATTTCGGCAGCAGCAGCATCACCGTCTACGCGCCCAATGCGACCGGCAACGCGGTTCCTATCCGCCTGATCGCCGGCACCGACGCCAATCTCGGAGCGTACGTCGCCGGCGTCGCTTCGGGCGCTTCAGATGGCGATCTCTACGTGGTGAGCAGATCGCAACAGCCGACCACCGAGCCGTCGTGGGTCGGCGTGTTCTCTCGTTCCCTTATCGTCGGACACTAGAAGCGAACCCTAGACGCCCGGTTCTACGGAACCGTCACCTGATAGTTCATATTGCCCTGGATCGGCCCGGCGGTTCCCGCCGGATTCGGCGTGGGAAGCGGCGCTGCCATCGCCCATTTGAGCGTCTGGCCGGTCTGCGTGAACGTCGCGGCGATGGTCACCACCGGGCTCGCGCAGCACGTGAACGATTGCGATGACGCGACGTAGACGAGCGGGTTGGCCAGCACGTCGCTGAACGTCGGCCCGACGCCGCCCGCGCCTTGCGCCGGGAACCCGCCGATGTTGCGGAAGTAGATCGTGTACGTCACCACGTCCTTGGGATAGAATCCGGGCGAGTAGTTCGCGGTGCCGTTGACGCCCGCCAGACTCCCCGGATCGGGCGTCGGCGTGATCGTCTGCGGCGTGGTCGTCGGACCGGGAGTCGGGCCAAGCGTCTTGACCTGCGTGATGCGTTTGATGAGCTGGACGTTGGGCGGGGGGAAATCGAAATCTTGACGCACCGCGCCGCCGATCGGCAGGTTCACCGTCGATGCGGCCGAGCCGCTGCCGTGCACGGACTCCGTCGCGGTGATCGTGACGGGCTGCGTGCCGTTGAACGCCGCGTAGTTGTAGCCGTAGCAACCGCTAGCATCAGTCGTGAGCGTGTGGGTGCCGCCGTTGGGGTCGGTCACCTGCACGGACTCGCCCGCTGTACCCGTGCCCGTGTAGCGCACTTGGCCGTACACCACGCCTTGCGTGGCGCGGCCGAGCGCACCGGAGCCGGGCGGCTGCCATGAATACTCGATCTGCGCGTCGCCGCCTTCAGCCTCGTCGTACTCCATGGTGAACCAATACAAGTTGTCGCCGCAACCGCTTTGTCTCGCGACCGTGAACGTGCCGGTCTTGCTCGTCGGCGGTTGATCGGCCGAGTTGCTCACTACCGCGGTGCCGGCGGTCAGGCCCGTCACGCCTTTGAAGTTGGCAGGTTGGGCGTAGGTGAGCGCGCTGGGGCCGACGACCAGCCACGAACCGTCGTCGCTGGTCGTCTCGGCGGTGAATGCGCCCGGATTGACGTTGGACGCGGCGCCGGAGTCGACGTAGAACGGCCACGACTGGACGATCGCAAACTCGAACACCTGCGCGTTGTTGCCGACCGTCGACCCGACGGCTTGCGTGCCCGTGCAGTATGTGAACAGAGCAGCAGTGCACGTCCACAATTGAGTGCCGTCGAACTGGTTTCCGGTGGTGAGCTGGTTGATCAGCGCGCCGTTGTACGTCGAGGTGTTGGCGAGCAGCGACCCAACCGGGGGCGCGGCGGAGCCCCAGACGGTGGTGTTGAAATGCGCTGGATCGGACCCGGTCGGCCCGGTGGTTACGCCGTTGAACGTGGTCTCGTATACGCTGACAGGCGGGCCGGGCCCATTGACCGCCGCAAGCGCGCCGACCGCGCATGCGAGCAGCAGCGCGGTACCAGCGAGCGCGCGTTTAGAAAAACGCGCTACTACCTTTGCGTTCAACGGCCCCAGCCGAAGATGTGATCGACGACCGACGTCAAGGTGACGTATGCGCCGCGCCGCACCGGCGCACCCGTCAGCGTCGGGTCCGCTGAGCCCGAGAAGTTGTATCCGACCGCTAGGCGAGCGGCTCCGCCGATCCGGTAGCCGTTCTCCACCGCGAAGTCCGTCGATTTGGCCGCCGGGATGCCCGCCGGCTCGACGACTTGCGTCTCGATGCCTAAGTCGTAGCGCGGCCCAAAGCGTTGATCCGCACGTAACCCAGCGAGCGTCGTGTGCGGCAAGTAATAGGCGCCGCCGTCGATCTTATACGCATAGCGCGCAGCAAGTTCCAGCGTGTGCGTCGGACGATACACCTGCTGGAACAAGATGACGTCGGTCTGCTCGCTCAGCGTCGTGATGCTGCCGATGCGATGGTCCCACTCGACCAGGGTCGCGCCGCGATCGTTGAGCGACGGCCGCCATGCGAAGCCGATGCGGTCCTGATCGTCGAACGCGAGCGGCGTCCACGAATCTTGCACTGTCCCTTGTACGGCGAAGCTCGGGCCAAGCGGGCCCGAGAAGCCGGCCGTCAGACTGCTGCCGGGCTGCGAGCCCGTCCGGTTCTGCCATGACGCCGCCGCGGTGAAGTTATGCGTGTTCTGATATGACGCGTTGACGCCGTAGACGGCGAACCCTTCCAAGCCGCCGCCGACGGCGTTGCCGTCCTGCAAGAACGCGTCGCCCTTGACGTTCTTGGCCAGCGTGAACTTCTCGCGTATGCCGTACGCCGAATAGATGTCCGGGCCGTTGTTCGTATGATCGACGCCCCACTCCGCGTCGACCGCAGTGGCCGACGACATGTCGCGCGTGAATCCGATGGCCAACGACTGGGTGGCCTGCGATGCGGTCGTGAAGGGCGCGGAGGACGTCGCGAACGTCTCGGTCGGCTGGGAGCTCCAGCGATCGCGGACGTAGAACTTCGTGTTGTTGAGCACGGAGTAGGTGATCTGCGCCAGCGCCTGCGCCGGCTCGCTGGGCGCGAGCGTGCCGCCGCCGATGTTCGCGATGTCCTCGACGCCGAACGCCAGGCGCGGCGTGAACTTGTACCCGAAACCGATGATCGACTGCAGGTTCGAGCCCGTCACCGTGCCGCCCGACAGCGTGGAGGCCACGTTGGAGACGACGTTCGTCTGCAGCCCCGCTTTGATCGTGAAGCGGTCCTTCCAGACGTGGTGATAGACGGCCGATGCCTGCGACTGATCTTCTGCGCCGCTCGCGCTGATGTTGTGCTGCAAGTTGAAGTTGACGGCGATGTCGCTGTCGGGGTTGAACAGGTGCTTGGCATCCAGGTTGTAGCTCGTGAGGCCCGGCGTCGCGAAGCCGCCGAACGGATTGTCGAAGTCGGCGCTCGCGGTCTCGAACTCGAATGCGAAGCGGTTCGAGCCCGACACTTGCGAGAACGTGGCGTGGACCTCGGAGCCGGTCTGGCTCGCGCCCGGCAAGCCGCCGAGCGGCGGACCGTTGGACGACACGTGCGCGATGCTCCATGCCCCGCCGTGCGTGGTCCCTTGCAAGCTTTCTTCGAACAGCGAGAAGTTCGCCACGCCGGTGAAATCGTTGACATATCCGACGTTCAGCTGCAGCGAGCCAGTGCTGTCGAGCAGCACGCTGGCGCGGCCGCCGCTCGTCTCCGAGGTGACGCCCACGCCGCCGTACTCGTACTGCACTTGGATGACCTGCGGATTGAAGTGATCGTCATAGGGCAGCGGGATGTTGATGAAGCGCAGCATGCCGGTGCTATAGTCGAGCGTGTAGTCGACGTTGTTCACCATGATCGTCTGGCTGAGCACCGCGCCGGTGCGCGAGTTGAGCACGACGAGCATCACGACGTCCGAACCGACGACGATGTCGGGATGCAGGATCTGTCCGCTCATCGAGAGCCCGGTCGGGTTGAACTGCTGGCGGGCGTACGCGAACGCGTTGTTGGCGGTGAAGGCCACGACGCGCGTGCGGCTCGTGCCCAGTTCGAGCTTGGCGCCGTCGACCAGCAGGTGATACGCGCCGTCCGGATCGGTCGAACCGGTGTCAGGGCGGAACTCGCCCCACGTGAGGCTGCTCTGGTTGCGATCGAAACGCGCGTAGAGGTGATCGGTTGACAGCGCATCGTCGTGCAAATAGCTGGTGTCGCCGTACGTCTGGAACGGCCGGTCGTATGGATCGGCGACATAGGGGCCCTGGAGCGTCTGCTGCAGCACGTTTGCCGTGTCGTAGGCCGCGGTCGCCAGCACGTCGTTGAAGATCGTGCCGGTCGCGAACACCGCGATCCGGCCTTGCCGCGTTTGCTGGCCGTCGGGAACCGCGGCCGGCATGCCCGCAAAACCCGGCACTGGGCCGGCGCCGACCGTGACCAAGCCCGCGACCAGCGGCTTGCGTAAGTTCGGCTCGACGTAGAAGCGCTCGGTGCACACGGTGTCGGCCGCGGTCAATTGCAGCGTGACCTCACCCGGCAGCAATCCGCCGCTGAGCTCGATCTGCTCGAGCCCTCCGGATGCGATCGGCATCTCGACCGCAGATGCGAGGTGATAGTGCATCGGCTGGCCCTGCGCGCCGGACGTGGCGACGAGGAAGTGCAAGTCGCCGGCGGTGATGTTGAGCTTGATGATCGCGCCGGGCATGGCCGGATGGTTCCAGCGATCCGTCGCGCCGATGCTCAGCGTCGTCACCGTGGTGCCGCCGTCCGCGCGCAGCGCGCGGTCGAGCGAAAACGTGAAGTGCGCAGGCCGGCCCGGTCCGTACAGCATGTAATGGCTGGTGGGACCGCGCGAACCGGACGCGCCGAGGGGCGTGACCTCGACGGCGTTCGGTCCTTCGGCGAGCACGACGCCGAAGTACTCGTAGCGCGTTTCGCCGGTCTTCTTGTTGACCGTGCGCATGCCGATCTGCTTGCTCGAGATCAGCCGCTCGTTCACGCGCAGCTCGACACCCGCGCCCGCTACCGTCGAGACGAGGATCTTCGACGCGATGGTGCGCGCTGCGCTGCCGGGTGCCGGGTCGACCAGGGTCGCGCTGAGATCGCCCGTCGCCGTGTACGTCAGGTTGGTCAGGTCGGCGGCCACGGGCACATCGGCACGCACCGGCGCCGCCCAGAGCATAAGCACTGCTGCGAACGCAAAGCATATGGAGCGGTCGAGCTTGCTCGACCGTCGGTCGAATGAATTCGACCGCTCCATCATTTGGCCACCTGCAGCGCGAAGTTGATGTCTTGCAGCAGCCCGGTGTCGAGGATGCCGTGGACGAGCCGCGTGGTGCTGCGCGGGCTCTCGATGTTCAGCGCATCGGGGGACGGCCGCACGCCGGCCGGTAAGGTCGTCGTGTCAAGCCGGATCACGTGCATGCCAGGGCGCGCGGCCGGGAACGAATAGCGCCCGTTGGCGTCGGTCACGACGTACTCGCCGTCTTCGAGGTACAGGCGCACGTTGGGCACGCCTTGATCGCCGGGAACGAACGTGCCCAGCCCGCCGGGATCGACGAAGACGCGCCCGGTGATGGGGATCGTATACGAGAACGCGCCGCCGCTCAGGATGTAGACCGATGCCTCCGCCGAAGCGGCGAGGTCCGTGCCGGCCGCAAACGCGTTGAGCGTGGCGACATTGGTCAGCGTGCTGTTGACGACGGCTTGCGGCAGCACGAGGCCGGCATAGACGACCGTGTGCGACGCGCCGGGCGCGAGCGTGCCGAACGTCCAGGTGAGCGTGCGGCCGTTGACGACCGGCTCTTGATGCACGCCGTCGACCAATGCGGTGCCCGGACCGTAGGCGATCCCAGGCGGCAGCGTGTCAACCAAAGTCGCGTTGGTCAGCGTCGCCAGCGACGCGTTGGAGAACGCCACCGCGAAGATGACGCGGCTGCCGGTGATCACGGCCTGCTGATCCACGGTCTTGGCGATCTGGATCGGGTGCGCGGTGAACATCGGGATGTTGCCGAGGATGTTGAAGACGTCGGTCAGCACGACTGGGCCGGGCGTGAGCGTGAAACCGCCGGGGACCGCGAGCTGCTGGCCGTCGAGCGCTTTGATCGTCGCGGTGTACAGCGTGCCGGTCGGATCGGCGTGCAGCATGACGTCGAGCTGCCGGTTCAGATATCCGGCTGCCGTGATCGTCAGATGATAGTGCGAGTCGCCGGGCGCGCCGCCGAACTGGCCGGGGCCGAAGCCGAACGAGTACGTCCCAGGCCCGCCGGTCGTATATGGATTGGCGTTCGGGTTGTTCGGCGCGACGCCCGTTCCCGTCAGCGTGATCGGCGTGATGCCCGACGACGAGGTGATCGTGAGGAGCGCGCTGGCGATCGGGTGCGCCGGCCCCGCGAGGCCGTCGTAGACGATGTTGCCGGTGCCGACGAAGACGCTGGCCGGCGGTGAGCTGAAGGGGCCGACGCCCGTCGCGCTGACCTGCGCGGTGTTGACGTAGGTCGAACCCAGCGCCGCAGCCGGATCGACGGTCGCCTGGAACTGGATCGTGATCGCCTGTGCGGCCGCCACGGTCGGAATCGTGACCGTCAGCGTCTGACCGGCAAGCGTGGCTTGGGCGCCCGCCGGCACGCCGTTGATGAGGACCGAGCTGAGGATCGGGTGCAGGCCGGTGGGCACGACGTCGGTCATCACGACGTTGTTCGCGGGCAGTCCGCCCGAGTTGGTGAACGAGATCGTGAACGTGACGGTGCTGCTCGGTGCGGCCTGGATAGAAGGCTCTCCGCCGACCAGCTTCTTGACGCCGCTGAGATTGGGACCGGGGACCGCGATCGCCCAGCGCTGGCCTGTATCCGATTGCAGGCCGTTGGCCGTTCCCGTCACGGTCGTCTGTGCGGTGAGGTTGATATACCACGAGGTGCCGACCGGCACGCCCGTCGTGTTGACCGTGACGTCCACGAACATCGTGCCGCCCGGCACGACGCTGGGTGAGACCGTGCTGCCGACCGTCACAGGGATGGTCGGCCCAGACGGCGGCACGACGAAGCTGATCGAGGTGATGGCGCCTTTGGTGGTGCTCGCCGCCTGGATCGTGTATGCGTCGGTGAGGTTGCTGGTGTTGGTGATGATAAAGCGGCGCGTCACCGGATTGCCGACCGCGTAGGAGTCCAAGGCCGGGTTGACCGCGGTCTCTTTGGGCGTGACCGTCAGCGACGCGACCGCCTGCACCTGCGCGACCACCGTGTTCGAGTCGGTGGCATACGAGGTCCCCGAGCTGTCCGCGTAGGTCGCGGACGCCGTGTTGCTGATGATCGTGCCTGCCGGTGTTGCGGCAAGCGCCGGCTGGGTCGCCATGGCAACCCAACCGGCGCCGGCTGCCGCCAACACCAGGACGAGGGAGCGGAGCACCGCCTTAGCTCCTGTCGCTCTCCGCTACTTGACCGTCACGGCGTACGCGATCTGTCCGGAGCAGCCGTTCGTGTTGAGGCAGCCGCCCGAGCCCGCGGGCTGCAGCTGGAACGCCGCGCCGCCCACCTGGGCGGTGAACTTCGTCGCTCCGGCTGGGCCTGGACCCGGCGTATACGTGAACAGCGTTCCGCCCGTCGTGTCGGTCGCGGCAGCGTTCAGACCGTTCGTGAACGTCGCCCAGTTGTTGGGGGCGAGCGTGCCGTCGTCGCTGATGGTGAACTGACCCGCCGCGCTGATGAGGATCGCGGCTGCCGGTTCCGTGTTGCCCGTACCGGGGAACGTCACGATGCTGCGGTAGTCGACCGTGTACGTGATCGTGCCGCCCGGGCAGACGCCGTTCGCCGGCACTGCGCCAGAGCAGTTGGTCACGATCGCGGTCGATTTGGTCAGCGCGATGAAGCCCGCGTAGAGCTCGTTGTGCGTGCCGTTGTTCACCGCGGGGTTGCCGGTGCTCGTCGCGACGATGTTGGCGTCGTAGCGCGTCAGTGTCTTGGTCCCGTTCGGCGAGGTGTACTGCGTCCAGTAGTTGAGCGTCGCACCCGATGCGACCACGACGCCGCTTGCCGTCGACGTCGCACCCGCTGTCGCGCCGCCGAGCGGACCGCCGGGCACGCCGGCGTTGTCCACCAGCAGCTGGACCGTCCAGCCCGCAAGGGCCGGCGCGGTGGCGACGATCGTATAGGTGTCGTTGATGTTGCCGGCGTTCATCACCGCGTTCGGCACGTTGATGCCGCTGATGGCCGCCGTGAAGTTGTTGCCGTTCGGCGTGCCCGGCACGGTGCCGGCGTTGATGATGTTGAACGCGGCTGCTTGTGTGAATCCGACGTCGGTGAAGTCGTCGTTGTTGTTCACGGCCACAACGCCGTCGTAGCTGCCCGTTGCGCCCGGCGCGCCGCGCGGTCCGTTGAGCACCGAGTAGTTGGCCGGCATCGACGAGCAGGTGCCGTTCGATGCACCGCTCGGACCCGCCACCGTGGTCGTGTTCTGGAGCGCGCCCTTGATCGCGTTGACCGCGGTCGCGGTGCCGTCATCGCTGACCAAGGTCGTGATCGTCGGTCCGATGATCTGCGGCGGCGTGGTGACCGCCGGTGGCTGCGCGTTACCGCCGATCACGCTGTTCGCGATGTTCGTGACCGGTCCGACAAGGCCGGCGCAGGCGTTGCCCGAGCCCGGTCCGGTCGGTCCGTTGACCGCGAAGGTCAGCGTGACCGCCGCTGCGGGCACGTTGCCGGCAGATGAGCCTGCATGCGAGTTGAGCGCGATGGCGCCGCCCGCGATGAACACGCCGATCCACAGCGGCGTCGCCGGTTTCGTCGAGGTCCAGCCCGTAGCGCCCGTTGGATCGGTCGTGTAGTAGATCGTCGCTGTGGCCGTGGCCGGGAACCCATTCGCCCCGCTCGTGGTCACGGTCGGCGTTCCGTTCAGCGTCAGCACGGTGGCGTTGAACACCGGGATCTTGTCCGCGATCAGCACGCCCGCTGTCGGGAAGCCGAAGCCTCCCGAGTTGAGCGAGTTGAGCATGCGCGCCGGCGCGCCGCCGCCGTTGTTGCCAAGGACCGTGTAGGTCACGATCGGCGCGCCCGCCGTGCCGCTCACGACGGCCGACTTCTGCAGGTCGAGCCGGGCCTCAGCGATGATGCTGTCGTTGTACGTGTTCTGCTGGCTCGCGGACGTCGTGTCCACCGTGCCAGGGATATCCGCGGCCTTCTGCGTGATCGTGGCGACGACCGTCGTCGTGATCAGGCCGGGCACGTTCGGCGGATTGGTCTGGCAGTAGTTGATCGTGATGCTCACGATCTGTCCGGACAGCACTTTGCCGGCCGCGGTGTTGAGGTAGGTGTTCATCGCACCGACCGTCGCGAAGATCTGATTGGCTCCGCCGTTCACCGAGACCGTGAAGTTGGTGAGGGCCGCGGAGCCTCCATCGTTGCCGCCGAAGGCCGGCGCGGCGTTCGTCACTTGGAAGTAGCCGGGGCCGTTACCGGTGTTCGTCAGCGTGTAGACGTCGACGAAGCACGAGTTAGGCACGCCCGAATTCGTGCCGGGCGGCACGCCGTTGTTCGTCGTGACGGTCAAGCTTGGAGCGCTCTGCACCGTGACCACGACGGTATTCGACTGCGTCGAATAGTTCACGCCGTTGCTGTCCGTATACGTCGCCGACGCGGTGTTCGAGATCTGCGTGCCGGCCGCTGTGGCCGCCGCCGCGGGCTGGCCTGAAGCGATCAGGGCCAAGCAGACGAACGCGGCCGAGGCCAAGCCGGCCGCCGCGCGCGTCAGTGATGTGTACCAGGAATTCATGGGTTTGCTTCTCCTTGTCAATGTGCTGGTAAAGATCACTTCACCCGGACCTCGTAACTGAACCGGACGCTCCCCTTCGGCGCCAGCGGTTTGTCGGCAATCCACCGGATGGTAGTGTATGCAGACGGATCCGCCGGCTTCTCCACCGGACCGGTCTGGGTCTGAACCGTCACCATGGGCTTGCTCGACCACGTCTTCCCTTGATCGGTCGAGAACTCGGGTTTGCCGCCCGTGGTGGTCGCAGACCCGGCGACGTACGCCATGCCCGCGGGTATCTTATCCGACGGCTCGAAATGCAGCGCCGGATCAGAGCCTTTGTTGGTGCCGACGATCGTCCAGCGGACGACCTCGCCGGTCTTGAGTTTGACGTTCGGATCGACCGGTACGAGCTTCTCGCCCTGTGCCGTCTTGACGACGGTGGCACCGGTCAGATGCAGCGTGACGTCGGGCCGCGCAACGGCGGCCGTGGCCGACAGCGCGATGGCCGCCAGGCACACGAAAACACTCCGAGCTAGTAAACGCATAGCTTTCCTCGTCCCCCAAAATGGCGACCGCACGTGTGTGTGACCCGAGCTACAGACGTTCTGTAACGGTCGCCGCTTGATAAAGATATCGGTAAACGCGCCCGAAAACGCGGAAACGGCGCAGATATTACGGTTTGCGCGAAGCGACTTTGCCCTTAGAGCGCTGCTAGGTGCCGGCTGAGATTTCTAAGAAACGTCCCGCAATGACGATCAAAGACCAAGAACGTGACCTGGCGCACATGCGCCATACTGCGGCGCACTTGCTCGCCCACGCCGTCGTCGATTTGTACGGCCCCGACGTGAAGCTGGCGATCGGGCCCGCGATCGACAACGGCTTCTACTACGATTTCCTGAAGAGCACGCCGTTCGTCCCGGAGGACCTCGAGCGCATCGAAGCCCGCATGCGCGAGCTCATGGTGCGCGACGTCGCCATGACGGGCAGCCCCATCTCGCGGGCCGACGCCGACGCCTACTATAAGAAGCTGGATCAGCCGTTCAAGCTCGACATCCTCGCCGGCATCCCTCCGGACGAACCGCTTTCGATGTACACCATCGGCGAGTTCACCGATCTGTGCCGCGGCGGCCACGTGGAGCGCAGCTCGCAGGTGGGAGCGGTCAAGCTGCTCTCGCTCGCCGGCGCGTATTGGCGCGGCGACGAGAAGAACCCGATGCTGCAGCGCATCTACGGCACCGCGTTTCCGACGCAGGCAGAGTTGGATGCCTACCTCAAGCAGCTCGAGGAAGCGGAGAAGCGCGATCACCGCCGCCTCGGCAAAGAGCTCGATCTGTTCTCGATCCAGGAGGACGCGGGTCCCGGCCTGATCTTCTGGCATCCAGCCGGCGGCAGAGTGCGCGAGGTGATCGAGGAGTTCATCCGCGGCGAACTGCGCAGGCGCGGCTACGAGCCCGTGCACACGCCGCACGCCGTGCGCGAGCGGCTCTACGAGATCTCGGGCCACCTCGAGTCTTTCTCGGAGAGCATGTTCGGCCCGCTCGAGCTCGACGAAGAGCGCTATCGCGTCAAGCCGATGAACTGCCCCGGCCACATCCTCATCTACAAGTCGAGGCCGCGCTCGTATCGCGAGCTTCCGTTGCGCCTAGCGGAGTTCGGCACGGTGTACAGATACGAGCGCTCCGGCACGCTCCACGGGCTGCTGCGCGTGCGTATGATCACCATGGACGACGCGCATCTGTTCTGCACGCCCGATCAGCTGCAGGCGGAGTTCGAGAACACGGTCGACGCCGCGCTCACGGTCCTCAAGGCGTTCAAGTTCGACGACTACCGGCTGTTCGTCTCGACCAAGCCCCCAAACGCGTTGGGCGACGATGCGCTATGGGAACGCGCGACCGAGGCGATCAAGACAGCGTGCGATCACGCCGGCCTCAAGTACGAGATCGACGAGGGCGGCGGCGCCTTCTATGGGCCGAAGCTCGACGTCAAAGTACGCGACGCCATCGGCCGCGAGTGGCAGCTCTCGACCGTGCAGGTGGACTTCAACCTGCCGCAGCGCTTCGGACTGACCTACACCGGGCCCGACGGCGCCGAGCACCAGCCGGTGATGATCCACCGCGCGCTGTGCGGTTCGCTCGAGCGCTTCATGGGCGTGCTCATCGAGCACTATGCGGGCGCATTTCCGGCCTGGCTGGCGCCGGTGCAGGCGGTCGTGCTGCCGATCTCCGAAGATCAGCTGCCGTACGCCGAGCGCGTGGCGGCGTCGTTGTCGTCGGCCGGCTTCCGCGTCGACATCGACCGCTCGAACGAACGCCTGCAGAAAAAGATCCGCACGCAGCAGATGCGCAAGGTGCCCTACATGCTGGTGGTCGGCAAGAGCGAAGTGGCGGACGGCACGGTCAACGTGCGCTCGCGCGCGGGCGATCAGGCGACGATGTCGCTCGAGGAATTCGGCATCAAGCTGCGCGACGAGGTCATCGCCAAGACGTAGTCCCGCGCTCTCGAGCGCGGGGGCTTTACTGCACCGTCACCGTCAGCATGACGGTACCCGTGGCGCCCGGATTGAGCGTGCCGGTCAGCGTCCAGGTGACCACGCCCGCCGTCGGTCCGGACGGCGTGCATGCCGTCAACCCCGCTCCGAGCGTGCCGCACACCGCGCTCACAAAGGTCGTGTTCGTAGGCACCGTATCTTTGATCGCGATGTTCTGCTCCGGGAACGGGCTCGTGTTCGTGTACGTCAGCGTGTAGAGCAAGGTGTCGCCGGGCAGCGCGGTGCCCGAGGTGGCGTTCGAGCCGCCCTGCGTCACGTTGCGCACGACTTTGGCGAGCGACATGGACACCGTCGCGACGGTGATGTTGGCGAACGCGGCCTGCAAGTTGGTCAAGCCGCTGGGCGTGATGACCGCACCGGCCGGAATCGTGTTCGTGAACGTGCCGAATTGCGTCGGCGTCGCCGTGGTGACATAGAGGTAGGTGACGCACTTCGCCGCGGGCGAAAGCGTGAAGTTGCTCGCCGTGAACGAGCTGCCGCCCGGCGTGCCGGTCACCGTCGCGCCGCAGTTGGGGGGTGCGCCGCCCTGCGGCGGAGGCTGCGTGGTCGTGTCCTTCACGACGATGCCGGCCGGCAGGTTGTCGGTGACGTTGGTGATAGCCTCGATCGCGTTGGAGCCGTTGGTGAACGTCAGCGCGATCCAGGTCGTGCCTCCCGGCGGGATCTGCGCGGCGAGGAACGTCTTCGTCAGCCCCATGTTCGCCGACGACGTCAGCGTCACGCTCGTGCCGAACGGATTGGTCGCTCCGGAATTCGAGGTGATGGAATTCGCTGGAATCGTATTGGTGAGGTTGCCGGGGACGGCTGCAGTGACGTCCACCGTGATCGTGCACGGCTGCAGCGCGCCGGCCGCCGTGCGCGAGGGCAGGCTCACACCGCTGATCTGAATGCTCGTGGCGCCGGCCGGCGCGACCAGCGTGGCACTCGCGCAGGTCGTGCTCGCGTTGGGCGGCGAGTTGACCGTCATGCCGGTCGGCAGCGTGTCGGTCAACGCCACGCCGGTCTCGGAGAAGGTGATGCCGCCCGGCAGCGCATTCGCATTGTTCGAGAGCGTGATCTGGAGATGCGACACGCCGGCCGCCGGGATCGTGTTCGGGCTGAACGTCTTGTTGACGTTGATCTGCGAGGGCGGCACGAACACGACGTTGTTGGACCCGGTCAGATTCTGGATGTTGTCTTCTGTGCTCGCCACGGTCATCTTGCCCGCGGTGAACGTGCCGGCGGTCAGCGAGGTCACCGAGTATGTGATCGTGCACGTATCTTTGAAGATGAAATCGGGCGACGTCGCCGTATAGGTGAGGCCGCCGGCTCCCGGCGTGAACGTCAGCACGGAGCCCTTGGTGCACGTGTAATTGAAGTTGGGGACCGCTGAGAGGGTGACCGCCGTTCCCGCGGCGTTGAGGGTGAAGGTCGCGACGAGGTTGTGGTCGTCGGCGCCGGCGGTCGATGTGATCTTGTCGGTCACCGTGATGTTGCCTTTGATCGGTGCCGCTCCGACCGTCGTCAACCCGCTTGCAGAGAAATAGTGCACCAGCGTCAAGCCGTGCGTCACGGTCAGGTTTGAGACGACGTCCGCGGCGTTTGAGATGTGCACGCTGTCCGAGCGCGTCGCGGTGATGCCCCCCGGCGGTATATCATTCTTGAGCACGACGTTGTAAGGCTGGCCGACCGTGGCGGTGACGAGCACGCTGACCGTGCAGGTGCGCGCGCCGGCGGCGATCGTACCGCCCGTCATGACGATCGACGTGCCGCCGATCGGCGCGACGAAGGTCGGCGATCCGCAGTTAGCGTTGGCGGTGGGCGCTGCCGCCACGATCAAGCCTGCCGGCAGATTATCGGTCAGGGCGACGGCGCTGAGCGCGAGGGCGCCCGCGGGGTTCACGATGTTGATGGAAAGCGTCGAGGTATTGGCGCGCGCGATGCTTGTGGGAGCGAACGCCTTGCTGAACGTGACCACCGGCGTCGGCGTCGGGCCGACGGTCAGCGTCGCTGCCGGATTGTTGAGCGAATGCAGGCCCTGATCGTTGGTGACGCTGCTGCCGCTGACCGTGTTCGTCGGCGTCTGCGACGGCGGCGCCGCCGGCACGAGCACATCGAACGAGATGACGCAGGTCGGGCCGCTGCTGCCCAAGCTCGGCGCCGCGGTGAGCGACAGACCGGTGACGATCACCGTCGTGGTGCCTGAGATCGACCCGACCGGTCCGCCGCAGCTGTTGGCCAAGTTCGGCGGCGCGCCAAGCGTGAGCCCGCCGGGCAGCGCGTCGGTGAAACCGAAATTCGTCAACGCGACGGTGTCGCGATTGACCGCCGAGATATGCAGCGACACCGTCGACCCCGGCGTCGTCGTGTTCGGGACGAAGCTTTTCGCGAGCGTCGGCGTGATCGGGTAGTAGGTGACCGTTGCCTGGCCGGAGCTGTTATTGGTGACCCCCTGCGCCGAGGTGATGCCCTGAGCTGCCACGGCGAGCTGCTGCGTGCGCACGCTGTTCGAGAACTGACCGTTGACGCTGGTCGTCACGGTGACGGTACACGAGCCGTTCGCCGGAATCGTCGCACCGGTCACGGTGAAGGTCGGAGGTGATACCGCGTTGTTGAACGTGGGGACGCCGCCGCATGTCGTCGTCACAGAGACGATGTGCAGCGTGGCACCGCCCGAGGGCGAGGTGAGCGTTCCCGGGATGGTGACGTTGGTGAGCGGCAACGAATTCGGGTTGGTCACCGTGACCGTGAAGACCGGCGATGCCGTCTCAGGGACCGACGTCGGTACGACTGCCACGGCCACGCCGATATTGCCGGGATTGACGACCTGCAGCGTCGCGGAGGCGGGCGTGTTGTTGGTCCCTGCGTTTGTCTGCAGCGCGCCGGCAGGGATCATGTTGAGGTAGTTCTGCGCCGCCGCTCCGTAGACGGCGACGCTGATCGTGCACGTGCCCGGATTGAACTGATCGGGGGCTTGCGGGATGACGCCGCCCGTCAGCGTTACGGAGCCGGCGGTGGTGGTGACCACGCCGCCGGCGCAGGTCGTCGTGGGAGTGACGGTGCCGTCAACGGTCAAACCGGCCGGCAGGTTGTCGGTGATGCTCGTGACGTTCACCGAAGTCGTGGGATCGGTGTTGAGCAGCGTGATGACCATCGTCGAATCCACGCCGAAATTGACGCTCGAAGGGGTGAACGCTTTGTTGATGCCGACGCTGCCGGCTGAACGCGCCAGCACTGACCAGCCGAGCACGACGCCAAGGACAAACAACGCCGCGAACATACGCCGCATATCTATACTCTATCGGCAGAAAGTGAGGTCGGACCTGTCGAATGGACCGTCATGTTGCTGCTCGGCATCGAGACGTCATGCGACGACACCGCGGCGGCGGTGGTCGAAGACGGCCGCATCGTCCACGCAAACGTGCTCGCCTCGCAGGATGAGTTCCATCGCGAGTATGGCGGCGTCGTGCCCGAGATCGCGAGCCGGCGGCATGCCGAGGTCATCGGCGCCGTCATCGAACAGGCGATGGCCAAATCGGGCCGGTCGTTCGGCCAGCTCGACGGCGTCGCCGTCACGTGCGGCCCTGGCCTGACGGGTTCCCTCGTCGTAGGCGTGGCGGCGGCGCAGGCGATCGCATTCGCGCGCGATCTGCCGGCGTATGCGGTCAACCATCTGCACGGCCATCTGTTCGCGAACTATCTCGATAATCCGGATGCGCCCGGCCAAGCGCCGCCGGACGCGCCGTTCGTGTGCCTCATCGTGTCCGGCGGCCACACCGATCTCATCCACGTCGAATCCCCGGCACGCCACCGCATCATCGGCCGCACGCGCGATGACGCAGCCGGCGAGGCGTTCGACAAAGTCGCGCGCATGCTTGGGCTCGGTTTCCCCGGGGGACCCTTGCTTGACGAGCTCGCGCGCTCCGGCGATCCGGGCGCATTCGACTTTCCGCGCAGCCTGCTCGCCGACTCAGCGCACGACTTTAGCTTCTCCGGTCTCAAGACGGCGGTGCGCTACCACCTCGACGCTCACCCGGAACATGCATCGCAGCGCGCCGCCGACGTCGCCGCGAGCTTCCAAGCGGCGGTCGTCGACGTGCTGTGCGCAAAGACCCTGCGCGCGGCTGCGGATCTTGGAGTGGACACGGTGGCGCTGGCCGGCGGCGTGTCGGCCAACTCTGCGCTTCGTGCCCGGCTGCGTGCCGCGGGCGAATCGGCGGGCTTGCGCGTCATGATCCCGCCGCTTGCGTATTGCACCGACAACGCGGCGATGATCGCCGCCGCGGCGTTCTATCGCGGCGACGCAGCGCGCGTCCCCGTGGCTGCGCTGCACGCGGACCCGAACTTTGCCTGGTGAATACCCGCGCGGCGAACGCAAGGAGTTCGCGCGCGATTTCGGCTTATGGCTCGCCGGATGCGGCATCGTCGTGCTGATCGTCCTGCTGGCGTTCATCGTCTACGCCGTGCTCTTGGTGCGCAGCGGCTGGCACGGCTAAAGCTCGTTTCTTAACCCGAGCCTCCCGGCCGCACGATCTTCAAGAAGTTGGTCTTGCCGCGCACGCCCATCGGCGTGCCGCCGACGACGACGACCGCATCGCCCGGCGAGATCGCACCGCGGGCCAGCAGGTCGCCTTCGACCGACGCGACTAGCTCATCGGTGGTGCCGCCAAACGTCGCGATGCAGGGGATGACGCCCCAATCCAGCGCGAGCCGTCTGCCGATGACGTCGTCGGGCGCGAACGCGTAGATCGGCACCTTGGGCCGATCCTTGCTGACGATGCGCGCGGAAAAGCCGCTGCGCGTGAACGCCGCGATGCAGCGCACGTCGATGCTCTCGGTGATGCTGCACGCGGCGTGCGAGATCGCGTGCGAATCGCTTTCCACGCGCTGGCTGCGCCGCACGCGCGGCGGAAAGAACTCTTCGGTCTCGAGCGCGATGCGCACCATCGTCTCCACCGCCTCGAGCGGGAACTCTCCGGCGGCCGTCTCCTCCGACAGCATGATGCCATCGGTTCCGTCGATGATGGCGTTGGCAACGTCCGATGCCTCGGCGCGCGTCGGTCGCGCGGAATGCACCATCGATTCGAGCATTTGCGTCGCGGTGACGACCGGCTTGAGCAGCGCGCCGGCACGCTTGATGATCAGCTTCTGCAGCATCGGCACCCGCTCCGCGAGCATCTCGACGCCCAAGTCGCCGCGTGCGACCATGACCGCGTCCGACTCGATGATGATCTCGTCGAGGTGTTCGATCGCTTCGGGCCGCTCGATCTTGGCCAGCACCGGCGTGTCGCCGCCCGCCGCGGCGACAGCAGCCTTGGCCTCGACGAGATCGTGGGGCTGGCGGACGAACGAGAGCGCGATGAAGTCTGCCCCGGCGCGCACCGCATGCTCGAGATCGACGCGATCCTTCTCGGTGAGCGCGGGTGACGAGACCGCCACGCCGGGCAGATTCATGCCGGCGTGCTCTTTGATAGTGCCGCCGTGGATGACGGTGCAGCGGACGGTGTCGGCGTCCGTCGCCTCGACGCGCAATTCGACGGCGCCGTCGGCCAATAGGATGCGGTCGCCTGGCTTGACGTCGCGCGGCAAAGCCGCGTAGCGGGTCGAGAGGCGCGCGCTTGTTCCTTCGATCGCGCGCGTCGTGATCTCGACCGTCGCGCCGTCTTTCAGGCTGACAGGCTTGTGATCGGCAAGCTCCCCTAAGCGCAGCTTCGGGCCCTGCAGGTCAGCGAGGACACCGACCGTGCGGCCGCGCGCCGCGGCCGACGTGCGGACCAGCGCGATCCACTCATCGAGCTCGGCCAGCGTCGCGTGCGAGAGGTTGACGCGAAAGACGTCGACGCCCGCGCCGATCAGCCGGTCGACCATACCCGGTGCGCGACAGCTGGGACCGAGCGTGGCGACGATCTTGGTGCGTCGTATGCGATCCACCACTTACCCCTGTCGACCGTTTCTGCGCAACCACTCGAACACGCCCTCGCGCACGACCTCTTGCTCGACCGGATGCAGCCGCGCTAACGCGGATTCAACCGTGTCGTCGGCACGCAGCGTGAACGGCCGGCGTGCCAGCACTGGACCTCGGTCCACTGCAGGCGTGATCTCGATCAGCGTCGCGCCCGTCACCGTAGCTTTGGCCTTGAGCGCATCCGCGAGCGCGCGCGCGCCGCGAAAGACCGGCGATTCGCTGCCGTCGGGCAGCTGCACGCGATCGGCCGAGGGATCGTCCGGCAAGAAGGATGGATGGAGGTTGAGGACGCCGTCGAGTCCGGCCTCTAAGAATTCAGGAGCGAGCACGTGCATCCAACCGAGCAGCAGCACGAGCCGCGCTCCGCTACGCTTGACCGCTGCGGCGAGATCTCGGGCGTACTCGGCGCGCGACTGCGAGGCGGGCGCGAACGCCATCACCGATGTCGCGACGCCGGCGCTTCGCGCGCGCTCGAGCGCATACGCGTCCGCACGATCGGACACGACGAGCCGCACGTCCAGCGGCAGCGTGCCGGCGCGCACCGAATCGAGCACTGCCTGCAGGTTCGTGCCGCTGCCCGAGGCGAGGACCGCGGTCGGATACCGCGGCGCGGATTCGCTCACGCGAAGATCACGCTGGGCGCACACGGCCCGAGCGGCTCGACCTCTCCGATGACGATGGCGCCGGGCATCGCGCCGGTCGCGGCACTCGATTGCTCTTGCGGCACGATCGCGCAGAAGCCGATGCCCATGTTGAACGTGCGAAAAGCCGTGTCGCGGTCGAGCCCGGCTTCGCGCACGGCGAGCTCCATGATCGGCGGCACTCGCCAGCGCGACGGATATAGGCGCGCCGCGACCCCTGACGGCAGTGCGCGCGGCAGATTGTCTACCAGGCCGCCACCGGTGATATGCGCCATCGCGCGGATCGAAACACCGGCCGCCTGCGCCGCGCGCACCGCCTTCAGATACGAAGGATGGATGGCCAGCAGGGCGTCGGCGATCGTGCCTGCGCCGATCGGCTCGCTCCAGCGCGCAGGCGGAAGAACCGTACGTACGAGCGAGTAGCCGTTGGTGTGGAAACCGTTGGACGGCAACCCGACGATAGCATCGCCCGCTGCCACGCGCGTCACATCGATCAGCTCCGCGCGCTCCACCGCACCGACGATCGTCCCCGCCAGGTCGAAATGCCCGAGCTGGTACAGTCCTGGCATCTCGGCCGTCTCGCCGCCCAGCAGCGACATGCCGTTATCCGCGCACGCCGCGCCGACGCCGCCGACGACCGCGGCCGCCATCGCGGGGTCGAGCTTGCCGACCGCGAGGTAGTCGAGGAAGAACAAGGGGCCTGCATTGAGGCACAAGATGTCGTTGACGCAATGGTTGACGAGGTCGCGCCCGATCGTGTCGTAGCGGCCCAGTTCAGCAGCGACCAGCAGTTTTGTCCCCACGCCGTCGGTCGACGCGACCAGCACCGGATCGCGCATGCCGGTCATCGCGAAGCAGCCGCCGAACCCGCCGATGCCTTCGAGCACGCGCGGATCGCGCTGCTTCGGCAGGACCGCCCTGTAACGTGCGACCGCTTCGTTGCCGGCGTCGATGTTCACGCCGGCTTTCGCATATGCGTCTGACACGCGTCAGCGTTTCGCTGCAACCGAGCCACCCCCTACGCGCCACTTCCAGGTTCGCGCCTGGGCCGCGGCGAACCGCGTCCTGCTCCGGCAGCCGCCACCTCGCTGACCCTTTTTCAACCGAAAGGCTTTGCTTCTTATAATGAAGATCCACGTCCGCGCTGAGAATCCGTTACGCGTCGCCGCCGACGCCGTCGCGATACCCATCTTCTCCGATGGCGAGGTGCCCGACACCGTCAAGGCGCTCGACAAACCGCTCGGCCACGTGGTCAGAGATATGTTCCGCGGCGGTGAGATCAGGGGCCGCGAGGACGAATTGCACGTGCTGCCGACGCCTAGGCTCAAGGCAAAGCGGGTCTTCGCGGTCGGACTGGGCCCGCCGGCCAATCGCAATGCAGCCGCCATGGCACGCTTCGCGGGTACCGCGGTGCGCGCTGCTCAGCGCCGCGGCGTGAAGTCTCTCGCATTCGTCCTGCCCGAACTGCCGGGCGTCGACCCGAGCTCCGTCGGCGAGCTGTTCGCCGAAGGCGCGATCATGGCGACGTTTGATCCTGCGCCGTATCGCACGAAAAATGAAGCGCCGCGGACGGATGTGGCCACGGTGACGCTGCTCGTCCCGCGTGGCGCGGACGAACGCGCGATCAAAGCCGGCGTTGCGCGCGGCACGATTCTTGGCGAAGCCGCCAACGAAGCGCGCGTCATGGTCAACACGCCGGCCAACCACATGACGCCGACGCATCTCGCACAAATCGCGAAGGACTTCGGCAAACGGCTCGGTCTCAAGGTGACCGTCCTCGACGAGCCTCAGATGAAGAAATTGGGGATGGGATCGTTTCTGTCGGTCGCCGCGGGCAGCGATCAGCCGTCGAAGGTCATCGCCCTCGAATACACGGGCGACAAGAGTTCGAAGACCAAGCTCGGGCTGGTCGGCAAAGGCATCACCTTTGATACCGGCGGCATCTCGCTCAAGCCGGCGCTGGATATGGACGCGATGAAGGGCGACATGGCGGGCGGCGCGACCGTGCTGGCGGCGCTCGCCGCGATCGCGCGGCTCAAGCCGAAGGTCAACGTCGTCGGCATCGTGGTCGCGACGGAGAACATGCCCTCGGGCAAGGCGACCAAACCCGGTGACGTCGTGCGCGCCATGAACGGCAAGACGATCGAAGTGATCAATACGGACGCCGAAGGCCGTCTCGTGCTCGCCGATGGACTCGTCTATGCGCGCAAGATGGGCGCGACACATCTGGTCGACATCGCGACGCTGACCGGGGCGGTCGTCATCGCGCTCGGCCACACGTCGACCGGCGTGATGAGCAACGATCGGGAGTTCGTCGATACGTTTCATCGCGCCACCTTGCCGTATGGCGAGCGCTATTGGGAGCTGCCGTTGTTCCCGGAATACGCCGAGCTCATCAAGAGTCCCATCGCAGACATGAAGAACAGCGGCGGGCGCCAGGCCGGCACCATTTTCGGCGCCATGTTCCTCAAAGAGTTCGTCGGCGACACGCCGTGGATCCATCTCGACATCGCCGGCACGTCATGGGCGGATCGCGATTCGGGTGCGCTCGTGAAGGGCCCCAGTGCCGTGGGACTGCGCCCACTGGTTCGGCTCGCCGACTTGCTGGCAGAACACGCCGTGCATGGGCGCGCGGATGAAGCCGCATATCGCAGGCTGGCCGACGGATCGAGCGGCAACGCCTCGGCCCACGGGGGGAATGGCAAGTCGAGCGGCCGCGTCCGCGCGCGCAGGCGCGCTCATTAAAGCCGCGTTAATACCACCCCGCCACCGTGGGTCCTAAACCTGTCCTAAGGAAGCGCGCGTAGAATCGCGCTATGGACCGCATGCACGCCGTTCGCCGGCTGCTCCCTGCCGCCACGACAGCGTTCGCATGTCTGCTTCTCGCGACCGGTGCGCCGCTTGCCGCCAGTGCCGACGACACCGGCTCGATCACCATCACCATCACCGACGCAGCAACCCACGCGCCGCTCGGCCTCGCGCGCGTGCTGCTGGACGGGCCGGTCATAACGAGCGAGCTATCGTCCCCGGGTGGGGCGGTGAAGTTCACCGACGTGCCGCCAGGCATCTATCGAGCGCGCGTGGCCAAGTCGGGCTATGATTCCGTCACCTCGGCGCAATTCGAAGTGCTCGAAGGGCACTACATCACCGTCGCGGTGGCGCTCGCCAAGCCGGCGGTCAAGTCGTTGGGCACGGTCACCGTGCGCTCGACCGCGGTGATAAGCTCGACCACGGTGGATGAGAACAGCGCGGTGCGCAAGCTCTCGTCCACCCTGACCGACGCGCTCGGCAAGCTGTCCGGCGTGACGGTGTCCAGCGACCCCAACGGCGACTCGGACGCGCAGGTGACGGTCTCGCTCGACGGTCACGATCCGACGCAGACGGGTCTCACGCTCGATGGCGTGCCGCTCAATGCACCTGGTGTGTCCGGCGACCTGCGCTCGATCAACACCGACCTCTTCAGCAGCGCGAGCACGAACTTCGGACCGAGCGCAGGCGCCCTCGGCGGCACGGTCGGTTTCCGCTCGATCGAGCCGACGCTGAGCTGGCAGGGCAAGGTGACCGCATCGGTCGGCACGTTCGGCAACGCGGCGGGCATCTTGTCGTTGTCGGGAACGGCCGGCCGGATCGGCATCGCGCTCACCGAGGCATCGCGCGGGACTTACAGTCCGCTCAACGGCCAGACGTATCTCGATGCGAGCGGACTGGACTACACGCACGACGGCGCGTCGTTGAACGACGGCACGCTCTTGAAGATCCGCACGCCGCTCGGCAGCGCGCAGACGCTGACGGCGACGTACGTCTCGACCTATGGCGACACCGGTCTGATCTGCAATCGCTTCACCGGGCCGGTGCCGTGCGGGTACGGCCCCGACAACTACAGCGACAACCATCTCACCTTCGCCACGCTCACCGATACGGCGCTCGTGGGCGAGGTCGGGTTGCAGTTCGCGCTGTTCGGCACCAGCTCGACGTATAACCGCGACCTGCTCAACCGCTACGTCGCCGGCATCCCCGACCCGTTCGGCACGGTCACGGATAACCGCTCGACCGGGGCGACGCTCAATGCCATGCTGCCTTCGCGCGAGAGGCATACGCTGTCGATCCAGGCCACGACCTCGCACGCCATTCTCACGACGATGGGCATCATCTCGTCCACCTCGCCGTTCTCGAACGCGTCGAGCAGCTCCGATTACAGCACGATCCAGCTCAGCGACAAGATCAATTCAAGTCCGAAGCTGACCCTCGGCGCGCGGCTGGGCATGAGTTTTTCGCCGCAGACCTCCAACTCGATCATCGGCGGCGCAAGCGCCACCTGGACGCCCACCGCCGTCGATTCGTTCGTCGGCAGCATCGACATCGGCGGCGCGGGTGCGGGCTTGTCGCGCGTCACCCCGCTCACGGACCCGGCGGCGCTGCGCTTCGACTGCAACGCAGGCGCGGGCTACGGCGCCGGACCAGGCGATCTGCCCGGACCGACAAGCTCGACGTCGTACAGTCTCACCTATCAGCGGCGCCTGAAGACCGGACAGTTCGCCCTGACGCTGTATCAACAGCTGCAAGATGACGTGTTGCTGAACACCCAGGTGAACGGATCGGTGTTGCCGCCGGGCTACTTCCCGCCTGGCTATTTCGCGCTCGCACAGACGATCTATCAATCGAGCTCGGGCTGCGGCACATCGTTGCCCTTCGGCCCGGCGAATCTGTACATCAGCCAGCCGATCGCCGGGGTGCAGCGCGTGTATCAAGGCGCACGTTTCAACGCCGGCTTCCGCATCGGTCAGAACTTGGTGGCGGAGCCGTATTACGACATCACACAGACGGTCGCGAATTCGGTCAGCCCGCTCATCGATAATCCGTACTCGCTGACTATTTCGGGCGCACAGGTCCCCGGGGTGCCGCTGCACCGCGGCGGCCTCACGTTCGATTACAAGGCGCCGCGCTCAAACGTCGAGTGGCTGCTCAACGGGAACTTCGTCTCGGCCAACAACTCTAATAATCTGCCCGGGTATGTCACCGCCGATGCCGGCGTGGTCGTCACCCTCGTACGTGGATCGCTCACCTTCGCGGAGACCAATATCTTCAATAAGTACGGATACGACTTCGCGTCCGCGGCGAATTCCGTGCCGCTCGAGACGGCTGGCGGCAACTTCCTGCCGACCGTGGCCCGCCCGCTTTCGCCGCGGCAATTCTCGGTCACGTACACCGTCAAGCTGGGCAACACGCCGCAGACGAATTTCACGCCTGCGCTGCTCGCGCAAGCCGACGCCTCCAACAGCGCGCGGCGTGGCGGAGGCTTTGGGCCTGGCGGCGGTGGCGGCCCCGGTGGAGGTCTCGCGGCACTGGCTGCGCTGCCCAGCACCCCACCCGCCAATCCGCTCGATCCCGATACGTCGCGGCAACAGTGCACGTCCGATAACGTCAAGGCCGTCAAGCCGCTGCTCGACCAGATCAAAGCGTACGTCGCGGCAGTTGATGCCGCGAAGTCCGCGACGGGATACCCCGACGCTGCTCCCGCTACGGCGCCGGCGATCGACGGCCTCAACGTCGCGTATCACAAGACCGCAACCTCGTACGCGTTGACCTTCACTCAGACGAAGGCCGGGTCCATCCGCAGCTTCATCGCGTGCGCGCCGCTGCACGTCGGATCGGTCGACGACGCCAAGGCGCTCAATCTGTACATCCCGCCGACCAGCGCGTTCAACCGCTTCCCGCTCGCGTACGCGCCGGAAGCCGGGCTGTACGTCGTGCGCCAACCGCAGCAGGCGGGCCAAGAGCAGTTCCGGCTCTACCAGCTTCCGGCCGCGCCGCCTGCGGCGCCCTTTGCTCTCACTTCTGCCGCGTCGTGCACCGACGAACTGAAGCCGACCGCGACGTCGCTGCTCGGCGCGCTGCAGACGTATTTCGCCGCTTTCGATCCGAGCAATCCGCCGGCGGCACCGCCTCCGGGCTGGACCGTCACGCTTCACAAGTCCGCAAGTGGATATTGGACGGAGCTGCAGCTGGATGACATCTCACGAATTCCGGCGGTACTCAACTGCGGACATGTCTCGACCGGCACGCCCGATCAGATCAAGGCGAAAAAGCTCGACTTCGCGCGCCCGCCATCGCTCAACTACAGCCCGTCACTCGGGCTGTATCTAGTGCGCCCCAACCCGGGCCAGACGCCGCCGCCCCAGCGCAACTAGCCCGCCGATTACCTATGGAGCGGTCGAATTCCGACCGCTCCATGTCATTTTTTCGCATCCACTTCGACGTGGCCGCCGAACTCGAAGCGCATCGCCGAGAGCAGCTTGTTCTGGAACTCTGCGTTGCCGCGCGAGTCGAAACGCTGATACAGCGCGGCGGTGAGCACCGGCGCGGGCACCGCCTCGTCGATCGCGGCCTTGATCGTCCAGCGGCCCTCACCCGAGTCCGACACACGGCCTGCGAACCCGGCGAGTTCGGGATCCTTCACCAGCGCTTGCGCGGTGAGATCGAGCAGCCAGGAGGCGACGACGCTGCCGCGCCGCCACACCTCGGCGATCTCGCCAAGATCGAGGTCGTATTGATAGTCTTGGGGATCGCGCAGCGGCGTGGTCTCCGCATCAGCGGTTTGCGCCTGTTTGCCGATGTCGGCCGCTTGCAGCACGCCGAAACCCTCCGCATAGGAGGCCATGATCCCGTACTCGATGCCGTTATGCACCATCTTCACGAAGTGCCCCGCGCCGTTGGGACCGCAGTGGAGGTAACCTTCTTCAGCGGTGCCGCGGCCTCTGGGCCGGCCCGGCGTGCGGGGGATGTCGCCGACGCCCGGCGCGAGCGCTTTGAAAATCGGATCGAGACGGCTCACGGTCTGGTCGGAGCCGCCGATCATCATGCAATAGCCGCGCTCGAGCCCCCAGACGCCGCCGCTCGTGCCGACGTCGACGTACTCGATGCCCTTGGCGCGCGCCTCGCCGGCGCGGCGGATGTCGTCGATGTAATACGAGTTGCCGCCGTCGATGACGATATCGCCGCGCTCGAGGACCGGTATCAGCGCCGCCAGGCTGGCGTCAACAACTCCTGCGGGCACCATCAGCCACACTGCGCGGGGTTTCGACAAAGCGCGCGCCATGTCGGCCAGCGTCGCAGCCCCGGTCGCGCCCTCCGATGCGAGCGCCTTGACCGCGTCTTGGTTTCGATCGTAGACGACGCACTCGTGCTTGTGGCGCATCAGGCGGCGCACCATGTTCGCGCCCATGCGGCCGAGACCGATCATTCCGAGCTGCATATGTTTCACTCCTACGCTCTGAGGCGCCGCGAGGCGTCCGGCAGATTTGCCGCGCTCGCCGCCGATGACCTTCAGTACGTGCGAAAGCTGCTTAAGGTTTGCTTGCGAACAGCCTGGGATCGAATTCGACCGGCAGGGGCGTTCCGATCTTGATGCGCTTGAAGTCGGCATGCGCCGGATTGAGGATGAGATTGCTTTCTTGGGGCACCACGGCCGACGGCACGCGCAGGACCGCCGATCTGCCCTTTGCCGCCCACGCGTCGCCCAACGCTTGCAGCGCTTCGACCGGCGGCTCATAGCGGCGCCAGTTCTTAGGCAGCGCGCTCGCGTCGAGGTCTTCGATGCGCACGCTATCCGGGATGTCCGCGAAGATCGCGCACACGTGACGAGGCGCGAAAAGCGCATTGGCGTGCACGAGATACTCAAGCTGTGCAAGCGCCAGCGTCGCGCTGACATACACCACGCGCACGCCCGGGCTATTCCACCGTCCGCCTGCGAGCCGCGAGCCCTCGCCGCTAAACGCATCCGGCAGCCGCCGTCTCCGGACCAGCCGCCAGACACGCATTTAGCTGATGCCGCCGTAATCCAGTCGCGTCAAGATCTGCTCGAGCCGACGCACGCCGGCGTCCGTGTCCAAGAACTCGACCGGCGCTTTGCCGCCGAGCGCGACAATCGGATCGTGCAGCCAGCCGATCGCGGTCTTGCGGTTTTCGAACACATCATGCACGAGGCCAAGCACGCGCGCGAGCCTGACCGCGCGGTCGGACTCGACCGCGCCGAGGCGGGCCCTGGCTCGCTGTCGGGCCAGCGTGCGCGTCGACACGCCTAGCGCGGCGGCAAGCTGTTCCGGCGTCAGACCGCCCAGCTCCGCTAGCCGATCGGCGATCTTCGCCGGCAGCCCGGCGCGGGTGACGTCGATCAGGTCGCGTGCGCGGGTGGGGAAGCCCAGCGTCTTCGCGATGCTCGCAGTGCTCATGGTATCCGGTCCACGCAGCTGACAAATGTCATAATATGAAGGACATTTGTCAGACCACGGTTCCGCTCCTGCTAACGGAACCGATACAAGCTGACCAGCTTGGAGATGATCACCGCCACGAAGAACACGCCGACGATGACCTCAAGGATGACCATCGAGCGCACCGCCGGAGCGATCGGGATGATGTCGCCATATCCGAGCGTGGAGAGCGTCGTGAAGCTGAAATAGACGAAATCCGGCCAGGCTTTGAGCACCCCTCCGCCGGCGGTCGAAAAGGCGGCCTGGGACACGCCCCATGCGGCGTAGTACGCGTATGACCAGGTCAGACCGATGAGCAGGTAGACGCAGGCTGCGCCGTAGAGCGAGTCCTCGGTCACCGTCTCGGCGCGGACGGTGCGTTGGAACACGCGGACAAGGGTCAGGATGAAGAACGCCGAGTTGAAGGCCAGTAGTGCGCGCAGCTCGGGATGGCCGGGGCTGATCAAGTCGAGAATGTCGGCAGCTAGGGCGAGCGCGCCAAACGCTATGGCAAACGCGCGCACCGTTGGATTTCGCCACATCGCCCATACGGCCACGATGACCACGACGGATTCGAGCGTAAGTCCAGGCAGACCGCCGGCAAAGGTGTGCACCACCAGCGGTGCGGCCAAGACGAGCGCAAGCAGGGCAAAAAAAAGGTAGCGGTACGAGTGGGGCGGTGACGTATCCGCCCGGTCTTGCTCGGAGGACGATGGTTCCGCGGTCAGCGGATTCAGACTTTGGCCTTTTCCGGTTCGCGCACGCGCCCGTCGAGCTCCTCGTGGATGCCCTCGGGATAGCGGCCGGTGAAGCAGCCCATGCAGAACTCTTTGCGTTCGCGCGCGGTGGAGGCGACGAGCCCTTCCTCGCTTAGATAGGCGAGCGAATCGGCGTTGATCGTGCTCTGGATCTCCGGCACGCTCAGATTCGCGGCGATGAGCTCTTCGTACGTCGCCGTGTCCACGCCCAAGAAACATGGATGGCGCATCGGCGGACAGGTGACCCGCACGTGGACCTCTTTGGCACCGGCCTTGCGCAGCAGCGCGACCAATTGCTTGGTCGTGGTACCCCGCACGATCGAGTCGTCGATCAACACGACCCGCTTGCCTGCGAGGTTGGCGTGCAACGGATTGAACTTGAGCTTCACGCCCTGCACGCGCATGCGGTGATCCGGATTGATGAACGTGCGCCCGATGTAGCGGTTCTTCATCAAGCCTTCGATATACGGGATGCCGGACTCGTCGGAATATCCGATCGCCGCTGCCGTCGCGCTGTCGGGCACGCCCATGACGACGTCGGCCTCCACCGGCGCTTCCTTGGCGATGTTGCGTCCCATCTGGTAGCGCGCGAGGTAGAGTTCGCGGCCGGCGACCTGACTGTCGGGGCGCGAGAAATAGATATACTCGAAGATGCAGTTGGCCGGCTTGATGTCGTTCTCGACCATTCGGCTGCGCATGCCGTCTTTGTCGATGATGATGATCTCGCCCGGCTCTACCTCGCGGATGTATTCCGCCCCGATGGTGGCAAGCGCGCACGATTCCGACGCGAGCGCATAGCCGCTGCCATAGCGCCCGATGCACAGCGGCCGCACGCCCCACGGATCGCGGAAGCCGAACAACTGGGTTTCGGTCGC
>DATFYX010000066.1 GCA_035314825.1 Candidatus Eremiobacteraceae bacterium | reverse complement strand
CGCCACGGAGAATCACAGCAGCAACGGCGCGCTCGACGTGATCGCGCTGTTGGTGGGCGTGGGCGCGGCGCTGCTGGCGATCGGCCATCAGGGCAGCGCGGCCTCGGTGAATTGCCCGCCGCCGACGCCCTCCGGATCGTCCTGCGCGACGGCGTCGCCGACCGGCACCGGTGCTGGCAGCTTCACGGTCGCACTGACGAACACCATGGCCGGCAATCCAAAATCGCCGGTATTCACGTTCACGTTCAGCAAACCGGTGCAGAACGCGGCTTCGTTCGCCTTCGGCGACGTCTCGCTCATCTCCGTGACCGACACCATTCCGCCGAATCCGCCGATATCGACGACCGCGGTGAGCGTGTTCGCCGGGGCGACCGCGAACTGCATGTTCGATGGGACGGGAATGGTATTGACCTGCTCGGTGCTCGGGCAGCTCGTGTCTACCCACGCATATTTCATCAACTTCAGCACGGGAATCACAGCGACCGATGCGACCGCGCTGACCGCGATCAGCTTCCGCTACCCGAGCTCCGGCGTCATCCAGTCGATCATCGCAAAGCCGCTGGCTTCACCTGCGGCGCACGCGCCCCAACAGGGTGCGGGGACGAACGGCGCATCAGGTAATAATGGGGGCAGCGCGAACGGGAACGGCAACGGCGGCGGTCCGAAGGCGCCTCAGCCGCACGGCAATCCAAGGTAAAGAAGCGAAAAGAAGCCAGAGGCCCAGCCTCGGGCGAATGCCCGGGGCTTTTTCTTTTCTAGAGGCGGTGGTGGAGCATGTACGGGCGCACGATAAAGCGGTAGACTCGCGGCGACATGCCGATGACGGCGTCGTTGATCGGCGGATAATACGTGTCGAACCAGCTCGCGATGGGCGAATGACGCAAGGTATCGCGCACCTGCGCATCGATCGGCACGAAGAGCGCGAGGTAGAGCAGCACGAAGAGCGCGGCGAGCACCTTCACCGATGCCACCAGGCCGCCGCCGATCCCGCTGACCCAGAACCGCGCTGGCCACTCGCGATAACGCGCGAGGAACCAGCCGAGCGCGCGCATCAAACCGTACACGAGGAGGAAAACGAACCAGAACGCCATCAGGTGTCGCGCCGCCTCAGACAGCGGCCACGTCGGCGGTAGCCCGCTGGCAAACCCGCCCGACCACGTGCCGGCGAGCAGCGCGGCGACCACGAGCGAACCAAGATCGAAGAATTCGGCGACGAGTCCGGCGCGCCAGCCGCAGTAGAACGCCACCGCGACCGTCAGCAGTACCATTCCGTCGATCCAGGTCATCGCGCGCTGCCACGCAATACGGCGCCGAAGCGATCGCGCAGGGTCGCCAACACGAGGTTCATCGACGCGTCGGCTTCTTCGTCCGTGATCGTGCCGTCGGACTTGCGCAAGCGGATCGTCGTGGCGATGCTCTTCTTGCCCGCAGCCACTTGGGGACCCCGGTATTCGTCGAACGCTTTGACATCTTCGAGCGCCGGGATAGCGGCAGCGCGGATCGCGTCCATCAGGGCTCCCGCTTCGACCGCCTCGTCGACGACCACGGCGATGTCGCGCTGCGTGCCGGGGAATCTGGGCAGCGGCCGGAACGCGAGGACCGGCGGCGTCTTGGGCAGGTTCTCCAGATACAGCATGAACGCGTATGTGTGCTCCGGCAATTCGTAAGCCCGTGCCAAGCGCGGATGCAGGCGCCCGAACTTGGCGACCGGCCGGTCAGCGACCTCGATGGTGCCGGCGGCGCCAGGGTGCAGGTAGAGGCGTCCGTGCGCGCTCGTCGTGCCCGGCGTGCCGGTCAGCGCCGTCACAAGCGTCTCGACCTCGCCCTTGATCTGCAGCAGGCGGCGATCGACGGCTTCATCTGGTCCGTCGTCGGCGAACGCGGCGATCGCGCACAACGACGGCCATTCCAGCACTCCGTCGCTCTCGTATGCGCCCGATGGCGGCAGCGGAACGCTCGCAGCCGGGTCGTGGCTGCGTGCGTGCTCGGGCTCCGCGTCGCTCGCCCGGAAGACATGGCCGATCTCGAACAGGCGCAGCTCGCCGCCCGCGCGCGGCCACCAACGTGCGGCGATTTCGAGCACGCCCGGCAACAGGCTCGGGCGCAAGAAACGCTGCTCGTCAGAGAGCGGATTGACGACTGGTACGGGTTCTTTCCAGAACGGCAGGCCCGAGCGCTCCCATGCGCCCACCGCCGCCGAGCCCTGTAGCGCGAGCGTGACCAGCTCGTGATAGCCCAGCGCCGCCGATCTGCGCGCGAGCAGCGTCTCACGATCGTACAGGCCTTCGTCGACGTCTTGCGGTGACGCGTTGACGCGCTGTTCGGGAATCGAGTCATAGCCGGTGCAGCGTGCGATCTCTTCGACGACGTCGATCTCATCGGCGACGTCGCCGCGCCAAAACGGCGGGGCGATCGATAGCTCGGCAGCTTCGACGGCGCCGAACCCGATCGTTTTCAGCGCTGAGGCCATGGCCGCGCTCGAGAGCTGTGTGCCGAGGACGCTATTCACGCGTGCCGGCCGCACTGCGATAGTCCGCGGCGCGCGCTCCCGTACGCCGACATCGACGACACGGGACGGCGCCGCGCCGGCGGCGACGAGCAGCGCCGCGGCTGCGCGCCGGCCCAGCTCCGGAAGCTCGAGCGGCAGATCCTTTTCGTGCCGCGCGCTGGCTTCAGTTCGCAAGCCGAGGGCGACGGCGGCACGGCGCACGGCGGGTCCGGAGAAATTCGCAGCCTCAAGGAACAGCTGAGTCGTCGACTCGCTGACACCGGTGTCTTGTCCGCCGAACACGCCTGCGACTCCGACGATGCCATCGGCATCGGCGATGACAGGCGCTCCGCGCGGCAGCATGCGCTCGACGCCGTCAAGGGTCACGACCGTCTCGCCCTCGCGCGCAGCCCGTGCGGTCAGCGCGGCGCCGTGGATCTTCGCCGCGTCATAGAAATGGAGCGGCTGGCCGGTCTCGAGCATGGCGTAGTTGGACACGTCGACGAGCAGATCGATGCTGCGCATGCCGGCCGCGTGCAGGCGCAGGGTCATCCACATCGGTGAACGCCGCGCTTTCACGCCGGAGAAGCTTTGGCCCACGAAACGGCGGCACAGCGACTGGTCTTCGATCGCGACGCTGATCGCCGGCGCGGCGCTCCCGAGGGTCTCTTCGAAGCGCGGTTCATGCCACGGCACGTTCAGCCCCGCCGCCACCTCGCGCGCCAAACCGATGATCGAAAGGCAGTCGGGCCGGTTCGAGGGCACTTCGAGATCGAGGACCGCGCCGCCGAAACGCACGGCGCTCCAGAACTCTTCACCGACGGGCGCGTCGTCGTCGAGGATGAGGATGCCGTCTTCGAACTCTCCTGGCAATGCCAGTTCCGTCGACGAGCACATCATGCCGTCGGACTGCACGCCCCGCAATGCGCTTGCGCGTATGGTCTTCGTCGTGCCGGCTGCGCCATCGGTTGCGCCGTGCTCGTAGACCTGGGCGCCGACCAGCGCGATCGGCACGCGATTGCCCGCGGCGACGTTGCTCGCGCCGGTGACGATCTGCAGTTTCTGCGTACCGACATCAACCGTGCCGACCAGCAAGCGATCGGCGTTGGGATGCCGCTGCAGCGCCTCGATCTTGCCGACGACGATGCGCTCCGGCATGGGCTGGATCTCGACCGCGTCGACCACGAAGCCGCGCGCGGTCAGGACGTTCGCGACCGTCTGTGCATCGGCCGACGTGGTGACGTAGTCGGCGAGCCAACGCAACGGCACGCGCATCAGGTGAACTGCTCTAAGAACGCGGGATCGTTCGTGGTGAACAGGCGGATGTCGTCGATGCCGTGACGCAACATGGCGATGCGCTCGATGCCCAGCCCCCACGCCCAGCCGGTGAACTCATTCGGATCGTAGCCCGCAAGTTTCAAAACGTTGGGATGCACCATGCCGCAGCCGCCCATCTCGAGCCAACCGGAGCCCTTGCAGACGCGACAGCCGGCGCCGTCGCACACGCCGCACGACAGATCGATCTCGGCCGACGGTTCGGTGAATGGGAAGTACGAGGGTCGAAACCGCGTGCGCCTGGTCTTGCCCATCAGATGCCGGCACAGGTCGCCGGCGAAACCTTTGAGATGGCCGAACGTCACGCCGCGATCGACGTGCAGTCCCTCGACCTGATGGAACATGTAGGAGTGGCTCGCGTCGAGCGCGTCGCGGCGATACGCTTTGCCGGGCACGATGACCGCGAGCGGCGGCGGGTACGCCTGCATCGCGCGCATCTGCACCGGCGACGTGTGCGGGCGCAACAGCGTGCCGGGGGGCAGATAGAACGTGTCCATGCCCTCGCGCGCCGGATGGTCGGCTGGGATGTTCATCGCTTCGAACGCGTAGAACTCGGTCTCGACCTCGGGACCCGTGATCACCGCGAAGCCGCGCGAGCGGAAAAAGCCGGCGATGTCGTCGAGCGTGCGCCGCAGGGGGTGCAGGCTGCCGGTGCGCGGCGGGATGGCGGACAGCGTGACGTCATAGCGGCGCGACAGGTCGCCCGCGAGCGCGGCATCTTCGATACGCGATTGGGCAGCGTTCAGTGCGGCCTCGATCGCCGCTTTCGCCTCGTTCGCGGCTTTGCCGAAGGCGGCCCGGTCGGCGGCGGGCATCTTGGCCAGGCTTGCCATGACGGCGGAAAGCTTGCCGCCTTTGCGGCCCAGCAGCGCGGTGCGCAGCGCCTCGACCTGCTCCATATCGGCGGCAGCGTCCGCACCTGCGCGCGCCTCATCCACGAGGCCTGCTAACTGATCGCTCACATCGACGCCCCGAAATATGCCCCGAAATATAAAGATGGCCGCATCTCTGCGGCCACCGTACATAGAAGAGTCCCGATTATCCTAGTTTGATGCTGATGGCGCCATTCGACGGTAGATGAGGTATGCTTTGACCGACCCGGTCGTGATGAACAATTTCCAAAACAGCACTGGAGAAAGCATCCGGGATGCAAGACCTCCTTCGTACTCCTGTTCGCCGGACCTGAGTATAACATACGTCCGGTGGTATAACAAGGGCGCCGAGGACTTGACATTTCATGGGCTTTTGTTCTCATCGTTCAGTGCTTAAGCGCAATCCACAGCGAGCCAATTCATAGAGCACGATCGAGCCTGCGACGGCGACGTTGAGGGACTCGCCGGCCGGCCGCTGCGGAATGCCGACCACCATTGCGAATGCGTCCGCCGGCACCGCGCGAAGCCCATGGCGTTCGTTGCCCAGCACGAGCGCGCTGCGTTGGGGAAGCTCGACCGAACGTATGTCCGGTCCGGTGGCCGAGGCACCCATCACGCTGAGCTCCCCTTTGCCGAGCGCCCCGGCCAATTCCGACCACGCGGCGTAGCGCACGATGGGCACGCGGAAGAGCGCTCCCATGCTTGCGCGTACCAGCTTATCATTGTACGGCTCGACGGAAGCCGGGCCGAAGCAGACCGCGCTCACGCCGAACGCTTCTGCGCTGCGGACAAGCGTGCCGGCGTTGCCAGGATCATCGAGGTCATCCAGGACGAGCACTACCGCCGCGCCTTGAGGCGGCACCAGCTTATGCAGCGCCGCGACGTCGCGATCGATGAAGCCTACCTGCGCGACGACGCCTTGCGGCGTCCGCGTCTGTGCGAGCGATTCAAGCGTGCGCTCGTCCACCGCGTAGACCGGCACGCCCGCCTGTTGTGCGAGCTCGACGCAGGCCGCCGATTCGGGCCGGGCCTCCGAGAGGCAGAAGACCGCACTGGGAATGATGTCGTTGCCGAGCGCCGCTTCGATAAGCGCCGGGCCCTCGATGAGAAAGCACCGCGCCTCGGCGCGATGCTTCTTCGTGTGGAGGAGACGAGCTGCGCGGACGTGCGGGCTATGGAAGCCCGCCGCCACAGCCATGTGCGTTACGCTCCGGCGGCGGCCGGCGCGTGCTTCTTCGCGATCTCGAGCAAGCGCGCGAACGCGGCCTGATCGTTGATCGCAAGGTCTGCGAGCACTTTACGGTTGATCGCCAGGCCCTCTTTCTTGAGTCCGCTCATGAGGCGGCTGTACGTCAGCCCCTCGCGCCGTGCGGCCGCATTGATGCGCGCGATCCACAGCGCTCGGAAATCGCGCTTGCGGACGCGCCGGTCGCGAAACGCGTACGTGAGCGAATGCAGCAGCGCCTCATTGGCGGCCTTGTATGTCCGGCCGCGGGCGCCCCGGAACCCTTTGACCGCCTTGAGAACTTTGCGTCGCTTCTTGAGCGACATCATCCCGCGTTTGACGCGTGCCATAATCTATTCTTTCCTCTTAAATGTAGCGGCCGAATTTATTCGGCCGTCAATCTATTCGACCGTTATGCGTACGGCAGATGGACTTGCAGCTTCTTCAGATCCGTCTTGTCGACCAACGTCTGCTTGCGGAACTTGCGGATGCGTTTCGGCGACTTCTTGGTCAGGATGTGGCTGCATCCCGAGAACTGCCGCTCGCGCACGAACTTGCCCGTGCCCGTCTTCTTGACGCGCTTGGCGGTCGCGCGATGTGTTTTCAATTTAGGCATTCTTGACCTCAACCGGTTTCGGGTGTTTGGCGGCTTCGGCGGCGATATGCGCCGCTTTGGCCGCGCTGTGCGCGGCGACGACTTCGGGCTTCGGCGAGAGGATCATGAACATGTTGCGTCCCTCAAGCCGCGGTTCGCGTTCGACGATCGCGATCGGCGCGGTGTCTTGCGCCATGCGATCGAGCAGCCGTCTGCCGTGCTGCGAATACGATATCTCTCGACCGCGGAACATGATCGTGACCTTCAACTTGTCGCCGTCTTGCAGCAGCCGTTCGGCGGTGTGGAACTTGGTCTGGTAGTCGTGTTCCTCGATCTTCGGACGGAGCTTGACTTCCTTGAGCTCCATCTTGTGCGATTTCTTGCGCGTCTCTCGGTCCTTCTTGTCCTGCTCGTAGCGGAGCCGTCCGTAGTCGTCAAGCCGGCACACCGGCGGCGCCGCGGTCGGCGAGACTTCGATCAGGTCGACGCCGCGTTCCCGGGCGAGCCGGATGGCGTCGTAGGTGGACATGATGCCGAGTTGGGCACCGTCGTCCGCGATCACGCGGACTTGGGGGACGCGGATCTGTTCGTTGACGCGTAGCGCTTTCGAGCTAATGGCTGGCGACTTCGCCGCGCGTCATCACGCTGGTATTCGTTGGCGACCTCCTTTATGGTTACCGCGGGAAACAAAAAAGCCCGCTGGTGCAGGCTACCCTCAAAGCAAAGCGCGAGCTTTTGATTTTGCGGCCTTCGTCTTTGCCGACCGGACTGGCAGCCGAGGCGCCGTCCGGTGCGAAGGGTAGTCGTAAGTGCCCCCGGATTATATCAAGCCGGGACAGCCTTGGTCAAGGCCTCGTTGCGCGAGAACCGTCGCTTTAGCGCTCGCCGCCTGACGGACCCCAGAATATCACCCAGGTCGCGAAGTCGTCGCTGAACTGCTCGAATCGATGTTCGGTCTTCGCGGGCACGAAGAGCACGTCGTTCGGTCCGAACTCGTGGCGAGCATCGCCGTTGCGAAACCACCCGTGCCCCGAGATGACGACATAAAGCTCGTCGCGATCGTGCGGCATCTGCGTATCGCGCCCGTGCGGCGCGTAATACTCAAGCTCCATGCTGCCATGCGCGAGCACCAATGCGGCGAGTCCGAGCTTGGGTGCCGCAGCTGCGGCTTTGACGGTGGCGTGGATGCCCTCATGTGCCATTGCGGTTCGCCTCTCTACGCCACCGCTTTGGCCTCCGAGCGCAGGCGAGCCTTGTCCGCAGCGCGAAAAACGTGGAAGCGGCCCATAATAAGGATAAAGGACGATTAACCTCGTGGCAAAGCTGGTAAACGGCAAAGGCGAGAGCGCTAGCGGCAACGGAGCCGTGGAGGCTTCAAAAGCGCGTTGGGAAGCCCAGTTCGACACCTCGGCCAAGCTGCCGGGCGCGAACGACCGCACGCTTTCCGATCATCCCCTCAAGCCGTTGTACGGGCCTGAAGATCTCTCGGGCATCGACTACGATCGCGATCTTTCGTATCCGGGCCAGTATCCGTACACGCGCGGCATCCACCCGACGATGTATCGCGGCCGGCTCTGGACGATGCGCCAGTTCGCCGGCTTCGGCACGGCCAAGCAGACCAACCAACGCTACAAGTTCTTGCTCGAGCAAGGGCAAACCGGTCTGTCGGTCGCCTTCGACATGCCCGCGCTCATGGGCTACGATTCGGATCACCCGCGCTCGCTCGGCGAAGTCGGCAAATGCGGCGTCGCGATCTCGACGCTGCAGGACATGCAAGACCTGTTCGCCGGCATCGACCTGGGCTCGATCACGACCTCGATGACGATCAACTGCACCGCGCCGGTGGCGCTTGCGATGTATATCGCGACCGCCGAGGCGCAGGGCGTGCCGCAGGAGCGGCTCGGCGGCACCATGCAGGCCGACATGCTCAAAGAGTACATCGCACAGAAAGAGTGGATCTACCCGCCCGAACCGTCGATGCGCATCATCACCGACATGATGGCGTATTGCGCCAAGAACGTGCCGAAGTGGAACACGATCTCCATCTCCGGTTATCACATCCGTGAAGCCGGTTCGACCGCCGCGCAAGAGCTCGCGTTCACGCTGGCGGACGGCTTCGCATACGTCGAAGCCGGCGTCGCCGCCGGAATGGACGTCGACGACTTCGCACCGCGTCTGTCGTTCTTCTTCAACTCACATTCGGACTTCTTCGAAGAGATCGCCAAGTTCCGCGCCGCGCGCCGCATCTGGGCGCGCCACATGCGCGAGAAGTACGGCGCCAAGAATCCGCGCTCGTGGGCGCTGCGCTTCCACACGCAGACCGCGGGCTGTTCGGCGACCGCGCAGCAGCCCGAGAACAACATCATGCGCACCGCGTTCCAGGCGCTGGCGGCGGTGCTTGGCGGCACGCAATCGCTGCACACCAATTCGCTCGACGAAGTGCTCGCGCTGCCCACCGAGAAGAACGTCGCGATCGCGCTGCGCACGCAGCAGATCATCGCGTACGAGACCGGCGCGGGCAACGTCATCGACCCGCTGGGCGGCTCGTATTTCGTCGAGAAGCTGACGAACGAACTCGAGGCGGCCGCAGAGGACTACTTCCGGCGCATCGACGAGCAGGGCGGCGTCATCCCCGCCATCCACAACGGGTTCTTCCAGCGCGAGATCGCCGACGCGGCGTACGTCTACCAGCGCGAGCTCGAGAACGGCGAGCGCATCGTCGTCGGCGTCAACGATTTCGTGGTCGAAGAAGAGCAGCAGATCTCGCTGCTCAAGATCGACCGGGCGATCGAGCTCGAGCAGTGCGAGCGCGTGCAGGCGTATCGCGCCTCGCGTGACGCCGGGATGGTCGAATCGGCGCTGGCCGCGTTCAAACGCGCCGCCGAGAGCGGCGAGAACCTGATGCCCCACTATCTGAACTGCGTGAAGAGCAAAGCGACGCTGGGCGAGATCTCCGAGGCGCTCGTGCCGATCTTCGGCCGCTACCGCGAGCCGGCGTTCATCTAGCGTGGCACGCCCGATCCGTATCCTCGTCGCCAAAGCAGGGCTCGACGGTCACGACCGCGGCGCCAAAGTGATCGCGCGCGCGCTGCGCGATGCCGGCTTCGAAGTGATCTACACCGGGCTGCACCAGACGCCCGAGCAAGTCGTCGAGGCGGCGATCCAAGAGGACGTGGACGGCATCGGATTGTCGATCCTTTCCGGCGCGCATCTGACGCTCTTTCCGCGCATCAAGCAGCTGCTCGACGAAGCGGACGCCGGCGACATCGTGCTCTTCGGCGGCGGAACGATTCCCAACGAGGACATCCAGCCGCTGCTCGACGCAGGCGTCGCCGCCGTGTTCACCCCCGGCACGCCTATCGCGACCATCGTCGACTTCGTGCGCCGCGAATGCGGCAAACGGGTCGAAGCGTAAAGGACAGCGCGTTCGTGGGCGCGGCGCCGGTCCGGGTGCGTTTCGCACCGAGTCCGACCGGCTTCTTGCATGTGGGCGGCGCGCGTACCGCGCTCTTCAACTGGCTCTTCGCGCGCCACAACGGCGGCACGTTCGTGCTGCGGGTCGAGGACACCGATAGCACGCGCTATTCGGACGAATACGTCGACGCGATCTACCGCGCGCTGCGCTGGCTCGAGCTTGATTGGGATGAGGGTCCTGACGTCGGCGGTCCGTTCGGGCCGTACCGGCAGCGCGAGCGCGTCGAACTGCATCGCGCCGCGGCGAAAGAACTGCTGGCACGCAACGCGGTGTACGAATGTTTTTGCGGTCCCAAGAAAATGGACGAGCGTTCCGAGGAGCCGGATGACGAATCTGATCCTGAATCAGCGCCTGCGGCCGAGCGCAGCGGCGAATGCACCTGCGCAAGCCTCACACCTCGCATGCGCGAGGAGCTGATCGGCCAAGGCGTGCGCCCCGCGCTTCGCATGCGCGTCGATCCGCTGCGCGCAGTTGTGGTCGACGACATCGTGCGCGGCCGGGTGGAGTTCCCGGCGGGCACGATCGGCGATTTCGTCATCGTCAAGAGCGATGGCGGGCCGCTCTACAACTTCGCCGCCGTCGTCGACGATCACGCGATGCAGATCACGCACGTGATCCGCGGCGAAGAGCATCTGGCGAACACCCCGAAACAGCTGCTTATCTATGAAGCGCTCGGCTGGCAGCCGCCGCGGTTCGCACACATCCCGATCATCCTCAACGAGCAGCGCCGCAAGCTGAGCAAACGCGACGGCGCGACCTTCGTGAACGAATACGAAGCGCTCGGCTATCTGCCCGAGGCGCTGGTGAACTTCTTGGTGCTGCTGGGCTGGTCGCCGGGCGGCAATCGCGAGCTGATGACGCGCGCCGAGATGGTGCGCGACTTCACGATCGAGGGCGTCGTCAAGCACCCGGCGATCTTCGACCACGCCAAACTCGCCTGGATGAATAAAGAATACCTCAAGCAGCTGCCGCCGGACGAGCTTGCGCGGCGGGTCATCGAATTGCTCGAGCAGCGCACGCCCGTACCCGATCGCATCGACGCGGACCACGTCGCGCGGGTCGTCGGGCTGTTGCAAGAACGCGCCTATACGGTGGCCGAGATCGCCGATCAAGGCGCGTATTTCTTCACGCGCGGACCGATCGAGCCGGCGCCTGAGGCGCTGGCGAAATACTGCGCGTCGCCGGAAGCGGTTGCGCGCCTGCGCGAAGTTCGCGAAGCCCTAAGCGCTGCCTCGTCGGATGGCTTCACGCCGGAAGCGGTCGAAAAGGCAATCCGTGGACTCGCCGAGCGCACTGCGCTCAAGGCCGCAGCCTTTATCCATCCCTTGCGCGTCGCGGTCACCGGCCAAGCGGTCAGCCCCGGCATCTTCGAGGTCTGCGCGATTTTGGGCCGCGACGTGACGCTGGCGCGCATCGACGCACTGCTCGAGCGTCTGCAACGCCCGCATGCCGTCGGCGCGGAGCAATCAGTGTGAGCCCGCGTGCGAACGCAATCATCCTGGCCGCCGGCAAGGGCACGCGCATGAAGAGCAGTTTGCCCAAAGTGCTGCATCGGCTGTGCGGGCGCACGATGTTCGAGCACGTGCTGCTCGCGGTGGTCAAGGCAGGCATCGATCCTGCGAGGATCGTCGTCGTCGTCAGTCCAGAACTCGAAGAGCCGCTCGAGAAGCTCGGCGCGCACACCGTCGTGCAGCAGCCCCAAAACGGCACGGGTCACGCAGCCCGGCTGGCGATGGACGAACTGCCCGGCGACGATCCGGTGCTGGTCGTCAACGCCGACATGCCGCTGCTGACGCCGGCGCTACTTGGCGCCGTCGTCGACGTGCGCGAGCGCGGCCGCGCCGCCCTCTCGATGCTCACCACGCACATGCCCGGCGCGACGAGTTTCGGCCGCGTGGTGCGGCGATCGGGTCGCCCCGCGCGCATCGTCGAACACACCGATGCGACGCCTGATGAGCTGCTGATCACCGAGGTGAACGCCGGCGCGTACTGCTTCAAGGCATCGGCCCTGCGCGACTACTTGAAGCGCCTGAACACCAAGAACGCGCAAAAAGAGCTGTACCTGACGGATTGCGTCCAGCTGGCGGTCGATTCGGGCGCGCTGGTCGAGGCGGTGGTCAGCAAGGATCATCACAGCGTGCTCGGCGTGAACACGCTCGTGGAGCTGGCCATCGCGCGCCGCGTGATGCAGCGTCGCATACTGCGCGAGCACATGCTCGCGGGAGTCTCGATCGTCGATCCGCAGACGACGTACGTGGATGCAGATGTAGATCTTGCGGCAGACGTCACCCTGTTGCCGCAGACGCACGTGCTCGGCACGAGCGTCGTCGGCCCGGGTTCTGTGATCGGTCCGAACACGACCCTGCACAACGCGACGATCGGCAGGGATGTCACCATCACGTATTCCGTCGTGCGCGACTCCGCGGTCGCCAGCAAAGCCACCGTAGGTCCGTTCGCTCACATCCGGAACGGCGCGCAGATCGAAGAAGCTGCGCGCGTCGGCAATTTCGTCGAGATCAAGAATTCGCGCTTGGGGCGCGGCGCGAAGGCCAGTCATCTCAGTTATTTGGGCGATGCGGAGATCGGCGACGAGGCCAACATCGGCGCGGGCACGATCACGTGCAACTACGACGGCGAGCGCAAGAACAAGACCGTGGTCGGCGCGCGCGCGTCGATCGGCTCGAACACGTCTCTTGTCGCGCCGGTGGAAATCGGTGATGGAGCGCTGACCGGAGCCGGCTCGGTCGTCACGCACGACGTGCCGGCCGGCGAGCGAGTCGCCGGCAATCCGGCGCGGCCGATGCCGAAGAAGGAGCGCGTCAAGAAGCCTTGAGTCCGGTGGCGAACGGCTCGTACGTCGTCGCGACGGTGTTTTTCCTCATCGCCGCGGCGCTGGTCGTCGCCCAATGCGTGGTCATCATCGGCCTACGCCGCCGCGCGCGCCGAGCCGAACTTCGTTTTGAGACGCTGCAGCAGATAGCACCGACGCTCACGGGTGCCGGTGAATCGACGCTCGAGACGTGCGCCCGCATCGTCGAACGCACAGCTACGCTCGTACACACGCAATCACTGCTCTGTCTATACGTCGACGGTCAGCGCTTGATGCTTGGGGCGCGATCGGGCGTCGGCTACGTCGGCTTCTTGCGCGAAGGCGCGGCCTACGACGGCGACACCATCGCCGATTGGGTGCGCCGCGAGGGCAAGCCGGCGATCGTCGGTCCACGCACCAGTGGATTGCCGGCGGAGCTTGGCGTGTACGACCTGGCCGCAGAAGCTGCGCTGCAGCGCGTCAACGCGGGCCCGATCGCCGGCAGCCGCGACACGGTGTGGGGTCTCGCGGTGCCGCTCGTGCGGCCACCGGGCACGAACGAGCGCGCCGAAGTGATCGGCGTGCTGTATGCCGACCGGCCGCGCGCGCAGCCCTTCACAGACGACGACGCGATGACGTTCCTGACGATCGCTTCGCTCGCCGGCGACGCGCTGGCACGGGCGCTGTTCGCCGACCGCGTGCGCCGCGAGGCGACACGCGACCAGCTTACTGGTCTGTTGACGCCAGCCGGATTCCGGAAGCGGCTGCGCGATGAGATGGAAGCCCGCCGCACGGAAACGCGCCCAGGGGCGACGCGGGATGTCGCGCTGTGCTTCATCGATACCGACCGCTTTAAGGATTGGAACGATACATTCGGACATGCTGCCGGCGATCAGCTGCTGCGCCGGCTAGCTGCGATGTTCGCGCACACAGCGGAGCAAGCCCATGGCTTTGCCGGGCGCAACGGCGGTGACGAGTTCTGCATCGCGCTGCTCGACCGAAGCAAAGACGCCTCGATCGAGCTTGCGCGCACCTTGTGCGCGCGCGTGGCTGCAGAAGACTTCAGCGCCCTGGCATCGCGACCCGATCTACCGGGCGTGCATATCACGGTGAGCATCGGCGTTGCGCACTTCCCGATGGACGTCGCGACCGACGAACGCCAACCCACCGAGAGGCTGCTCGAGTCCGCGGATCAGCGCATGTACGAAGCCAAACACGCGGGCCGAAACCAAGTGGCATTCTCACGCGCCCGCATGCGAGCATAGGATATTGATATGATTGTCGTACGGCGAAGAGCAGCGGCCATTGCAAGCGCTTTGGTCCTTGCGGCAATAACCATGCAATTGGCAAATGCGCATACAATAGAGGAAGGACGGGGCGATTACACGTTCGGTCCAACTGTGAAAAATCTGGCGCTAGGCGCCAAGCTTGAACAGCACGTTGTAAATGCGGGGGGGGCGATAGCGATCAAGTTTGCGATAACAAACTTCGGCGCCCCGATACGCATTTTCCGTATCGGCTCAGTTCTGGAATACACGGTGACAGGGACCGGACCGGGAGGTATGCCGATCGAGAAAGACGATCGCGGGCAAGGATTTTCTGGCAGCATCTCCACAGGTATGGATTTGCGCAACGGCTCGACGTATGTGAATCCCGTCACCGATCTCGGTATGGTGTATGATTTTCGGACCCCCGGAAGATACACATTCGTATGCGAAACCGCCCTCACGCTGGGCTATGAAGCTCCGATTTATGCTATTCTGAAGTCCAACATTCAGACGCTAGACGTCGTTGAAGCAGGGCCGACCGAATTCACCTTCGGCCCCGCGGAAAACAACTTGGCTCTCGCTGTGAGGCTTGATCAACATGAGGTCGACGTCGGCGAGCCGATCACGGCGACATTAGCGTTGAAGAACTTCGGGTCACCCTATCGCACAGGCTCGCTCATTGACTATGCATTGCGCGGTACTGGACCGGATGGAACCTGGATCGCGCAGACGCACGAAGTCCCGTTCTCAGGTAGCATTCCTCCCGGTACAAACATAGGTACGGGTGAAACGTTGAAAAACACGGCTGACTTAAGCCAGTTCTATGATTTCCATAAGCCCGGGCGGTACACGTTCTATTTCTTCGCGACCCTCGGTCAGCAGCTACGGTCCAACATCCTGACGTTGGACGTCCGGTAGGTTCCTAGCCGTCACGAGTGCGGACTGCGACGGCCTAAGCGCTGTTCGCTCTATGCGGAAATCGTAGCATCCCGCACCGGTATCGCGCACGTGGATGTAGTCGACATCCGTGCGCGCCAGGAGCCGCTCAACCATTTCCTCGACCGCGCCGTTCGTGACGTATGCTTGCTCGATGAGCTTGCGTCCGCGCGCGTAGGCGTTGAGCGTGAGCGCGTGCGCGCGCAGATCATCCGGAAAGCCCGCTTCTTCAGGATAGCGTGCGCAAACATCTGAGTGGACGAAGACGGGGCCGGGAAGCGGCAAAGTCTCATTACCCGAAAATGGGTCGTATGTGAACAGGATGCGATGCTCGCGTCCGACGGCGAACGCCCGCAGACAATGCCGGCAGGGCCCGTACCCTTGGGCCACATCATCGGATGCCGGGTGTCCGTAGCCGGGCGAACGCATGGTCTCGCGCACGAGTTGTGCGACGGTGGTCGGCAGAGCGATCACTCGAAATGAGCTGTGTGCCATGTGCTCATCATAGCGCCCACAGGCATTAGCATTCTATCCGGTCTTGCTTGACTCACACCTGCTCTCACTGTCCCGATCGAATGGCGTCACGACGCGCAGTAGAGTGCGCCGTGCGCCGTGCCCGCCATCCGATTCTTGCGTCCGTCATCGCCGTCAGTTGCACGGCAGCGACGCGTGCTCGCCCGAGCGCTCGTCACCGTGGATGAGCTGACCCAGCCCGATGACGATTCGCCCCAGCGACCGACGCCAGCGGCCGGCGATGCCGCTCGCAGGCGCGCGGCCCACGCGCAGCGTGACACCCAGACGATGGCGCACGATTTCTTCGCGCACCTCGTCCTGCCGCTCGCGTACGGCTCGCAACCAATCCCGATCCATGATCTCACCTCCCCTCTCAACCGGCGCGAGATGGAATAAACAACGAGGCCCCCGCAGTGTGCGGGGGCCTCGTCGGCATCGATCGGGGTCTTTCGACCCGGTCACACGCCGTTAGGCAAATCCCCGCACACTCCAACGCCGTTCATGCCCGCATCGTCGCGAAGCATGACGCACAGCGACGCGATCCCGGTCAGGGTCGCGGTCACCGTTTGCGGCGTCGTGAACTTGCTCAAAAAACGTCTCCTCCGATGTCTTGGCCGAACAAGATTCGGCCGCTACAACTAGATAGGTATGGTAACATGCCATCGCGAGGTTGTCAAACGCGCGCGCACGAATTGCGGTCCGATGCGTCGATATATCGAAACGTTTATCGCGTGCATGTTCGTGTTGCAGGCAGCTGTCCCGGCGGCTGGGGATACGTCGCCCTACGCGAATCTCAAATGGCGAGCGATCGGTCCCGCGCTGTCCGGCGGGCGGATGGCCGCGGTGGCAGGCACCGACGCGGACCCGTTCCTCTATTACGCGGGCGCGGCGGGCGGCGGCGTCTGGCGTTCGCACGACGCCGGTACGACCTGGGAATCGGTCGGCGATTCGATCGATGTCAACGCGATCGGCGCCATCGCGATCGCGGCTTCGAACAAGAACGTCGTGTGGGTCGGAACGGGCGAGTCCAACCCGCGCTCAGACGTCTCGTGGGGCGACGGCGTGTGGCTGTCGACCGATGGCGGAACCACGTGGACCCACCGCGGCCTCGAGCGCAGCAAACACATCTCGCGCATCCTCGTCGATCCGCACGACGCGAATATCGCGCTCGTCGGCGCGCTCGGCGATCTCTTCAATGATAGTGAAGATCGCGGCGTCTATCGCACGACCGACGGCGGCAAGACCTGGACCAAGACGTTGTATGTCGGACCGCAGACCGGCGTGTCCGATATGGCGTGGGATCCGACCCGGCCCAACGTCGTGTTCGCCGGCATGTGGCAGTACCGGCGCCGTCCGTGGGAGCAGGTCAGCGGTGGACCCGACGGCGGTCTCTACCGTTCAACCGATGGCGGCAAGACATGGACGAAGCTGACCGGCAACGGATTGCCGAGTGGTTTGACGGGCCGCATCGGCGTCGCCGTCGGCAGGGGCGGACGCGTGTATGCGATCATCCAGTCCAAAGAGGGCGTGCTGTGGCGCTCGGACGACGACGGCAACACCTGGCGCATGATGTCCGCCGACACGATCCTCAACCAACGTCCGTACTATTTCAGCCGGCTCGGCATCGATCCGTCGAATGCGAACACGCTGCTCGTGCTGTCGCAGTTCACGATGAAGAGCACAGACGGCGCGCGCACGTTCAAGCGTGTCGGCAAGCCGATCCACGAAGACAACCACGACATGTGGTGGTCGCGCGACGGGAAGCGCATCGTCTCCGCCAACGACGGCGGTGTCGCGACGTCGTTCGACGGCGGCACGACCTGGATCTACATGGGCAACGTGCCGGTCGGGCAGGTGTACAAGATCGGCTACGATCTGCGCGTGCCGTATCACGTGTGCGGCGGACTACAGGACAACACGACTATGTGCGGGCCGTCCGACGCCAACGACGTCGCGGGCGTGCTCAACCGCGATTGGTTGAGCATCAACGGCGGCGACGGTTCGTTCGTGTGGCCCGACCCGCTCGACCCGGATCTCATCTGGGACGAGGTCGAGAACGGACAACTCGGCATCTTCGACATGCGCTCGCAGCAGAACGTCGACGTCTCGCCATATCCGCGCGACACCAATGGCATTGCGCTCGCTGGCCTGCCCTACCGTTGGAACTGGACGGCGCCGGTCGTGTTCTCGCCCCAAGACGGCCACGTCGCGTACACCGGCGCGAACGTCGTTTTCAAAACGTCCGACCGAGGCCGTCATTGGAGCGTCATCAGTCCCGATCTCACGCGCAACGAAGCCGAGCATCAGCAGATCTCGGGCGGGCCGATCACGCCCGATGTGGCGGGCACCGAGTTCTTCAACACGATCACAGACATCGGACCGTCGCCGGTGCAAGCGGGCGTGCTCTGGGTCGGAACCGACGATGGGCTCATCCATCTGACGACCGACGGCGGCGAGCATTGGAAGAACGTCACGATGACGGGCATCGGATCCTACGGCAACGTGCAAGACGTCGACGCATCGCCGTATGCCGCGGGCACCGCGTTCGCAGCGATTGACCGTCATCTGATGGGCGACTACGCGCCGTACGCGTTTGTCACCGAGGATTTCGGCGCGAGCTGGCGCTCCATCTCGTCCGGCCTGCCTGTGGATCAGCCGGTTCGCGTCATCCGCCAGGACCCGCGCAATCCGAGTATCCTCTACGCCGGGCTCGAGCAGAGTCTATGGATCTCGTTCGACCGCGGGGCGACGTGGAAACCGTTCCAGCTCGATCTGCCGGTCGCCGCGGTGCGCGATCTGCACGTGCAGCCCGTCGCGGACGATCTCATCGTCGGCACCCACGGACGCTCGCTCTACATCCTAGACGATCTCACGCCGATTCAAGAGCTGGCGCAGGCGCAAGCTGCGGGCACGTTCTTGTTCCAACCGCGCACGTCATATCTGTATTGGCAGTGGAATCGCGAAGATCTGCAAGACAATCTCGAACCGGCGAATGTCTTCGTGGGCGACCAACCCGACGTCGGCGTCATGATCAACTACTATCTGGACAAGCCGGCCGCCAGGCGCCCTACGATCGACATCGTGGATGCCAACGGCAAGATCGTCCGTCGCCTGGAAGGCACGCATCTCGTCGACGACAGCCCCAAGTACTACGTCACCAATAAGGCCGGTATCGATCGGATCACGTGGGATTTCACCGAGAACCCGCCGGTGAAATATCTGACCGGCCCGCCGCTCTTCCGCGGTCCCGATGGCGGTGCGACCGTTGTGCCGGGGCGCTATACGATCGCGCTCGACGTGGACGGCCATCGCTACTCGCGCAGCGTCGAGATCAAGCCGGATCCGCGCGCGCCGTGGACGCAGGCAGATTACGTCGCGCGCCACGAGTACGACGTTGCGCTGAATACGGAGCTGTCGCAGATCGACGTCGTGCTCAACTCGCTCGCGTCGCTGCGCACGCAGATGGCGGCGCGGCTCAAACCGCTGCAAGCCCAGACGCCGCAGCCGGCGCTCGTCGCACAAGGCGATGCGCTGCTCGCGCGCATGGAGAACTTGAAAGCCGAGATCACGTCGGACCAGCGCAACAACGAAGACAGCGTCATCTATCCGGATAAGGTGCGCGAGGAGATCCTCACGCTGCAGATCCTGTTCAGCGAGTCGCAGCAGCCGCCGTTCGACGCGCATAAAGAGCAGGCTGCGCGCGTTCACGCGGAAGTCGAGCACGTGCTCGGCGAATATCAGGCGTTGACCGCCCAGGCCATAGCGGCGTTCAACGCGGCGTTGCGCGCCGCCGGCCTAGCGCCGCTGAAGCCGTGACGCTAGACGCCGAACGCTTTGAGGATCACGCGCTTGGGACGGCGGCCATCGAACTCGCCGTAGTGCACGCGCTCCCACGGCCCTAGGTCCAGCTTGGCGGCCGTCACCGGCACGACGACCTGGTGCCCGAGCAGCATGCGCTTGAGGTGAGCGTCGGCATTGTCCTCTCCCGTGCGATGGTGCTCGTACTCGGGCTTGGCGGGCGCGAGGTCCTCTAACCAGCGCATGATATCGGACCACAGTCCCGACTCGTGATCGTTGACGAACACGCTCGCCGTGATGTGCATGGCGCTGACCAGGATGAATCCGTCCACGAGCCCTGCTTTGGCCCGCACGCGCTCGACCTCGTCCGTAATGTCGATGATCTCGCGCCGCTGCTTGGTGTTGAAGGTCAGATACTCGGTGTGAATAACCATGGATAGGTGGTGCCTTTTCCGCCGAACATCGAACACCTCGTCGATGCAATCTACCCGCCCGCGCGCCAAGCGCTCGCGCTTGAGGTTTCGGCCGTCGGCCGGCGCCTCTTCTGGATCGGTTCCGCGCTCCAGCTCGCCATCTTGGCAACGCTGTATTATTCCGGCGTGACCGCGGCGCTGCGCGCGCGCGTCGAGCAGGCGCTGAGCCGCGGCGCATCATCGACCAAGCTCACACGCATGCTGACGGCCGCGATCGTGATCGCCGCCGTTTTGATCGCGTCGGCGCTGCTCATGCTGCCGCTGACCTGGTACGATTCGTTCACGATCCTGCACCGTTACGATTTGAGCCGCGAGACGCCGGCGGACTGGTTCCACGATTGGGCGGTCAGCCTCGCGCTCGGCGTCGGGATTGCGGCGTTCGCCGGTGCTGGGCTCTTCGAACTCGTGCGGCGTTCCGAACGCGCATGGCCGCTGATCGCTGCCGCGGTCGCTATTCCGTTGATCTTGCTGAGCTCAGTCGTGCTCCCCGTGCTGATCGAGCCGCTGTTCAACACCTACACGCCGCTGCCGCCATCCGCGCTCACGAGCTCGATCCTCGATCTGGCCGCGCAGCACGGCGTGCACGCGACATCGGTCTACGTCTTCGATCTCTCAAAACAGGAGACGTCGGCCAACGCATTCGTCTCCGGCATCGGCTCCGTCGAACGCATCGCGCTCTCCGACACGCTGCTCAAGACGTTTGCTCCCGACGAGGCACTCTACGTGACGGCGCATGAGCTCGGACACTACGTGCACGGCGATCTGTGGCGCGGCGCGTTCTACGGCTGGGTGGGAGCGCTCGCCGCGATCGCGTTCATCTATTTCGTGGTGGGCCCGCTCGCACGCCGCTCGCCTGCGCGCAGCGACGGGCTGCGCGATCCAGCCGTGACGCCGCTGCTGCTCGCTGCGCTGCTGCTGCTCGGCTTGGCGGCACAGCCGCTCGGCAACGCGCTCTCCCGCCAGATCGAGCACAACGCCGACGCGTTCGCCGCCGCGAACACGCACCTGGGCTCAGCCGGCGTGAGAGCGTTCGCACGGCTGGGTTCGCAGGGGCTCTCGACGCTGCACCCGGCGCCGCTCGTCGTCTGGTACTTCTACACGCATCCGCCGCTCGACGAGCGCATCGACTATGCCGCCCGCCGGGCCGGGCTCGTTACAGGGAGTCAGGAAGCCCGGAACTAACCTTGTGGCCCCCGAGTCGCAGGCGCGAGCCGCCATTTCGGGAGCTGTAGATGGAGGCACGAGCATCGTGGGCTTTGCAAACGATAGGCATCATCGTCTCTTCGCATTTCTAGGCGGCATCGCCGCCACTGCGCTCTTAGCAGTGACGGGCGCTGCCGTCGCGCCGCAACCGGCGGTGGCGGACGACGTCATCACCTTCGGCGCCGCGCTCTCGGCGACCGGCCGTGACGCCCGCGAAGGCGCGCTCACAAAAGAAGGCTATGACTTCTGGGCCGATTACGTCAACGCACAGGGCGGCATCAAGGTCGGCGGCAAGATGTACAAAGTCGCCATCAAGTACTACGACGATACGAGCGACCCGACGACATCGGCCAAACTCGTCGAGCGCCTCATCACCCAGGACAACATCAAGTTCATCCTGGCCCCGTATGGCTCGAGCGCCACGGCCGCCGCGGCCGCGATCGTCGAGAAATATCAGGTGCCGATGGTCGATCCCAACGGTGCGGCCGAAGTGATCTTCAACCGCGGGTACCATTACACGTTCGCGATCCTGAGCCCGGCCAAGAAATATCTGCAAGGCATCCTCGAGCTCGCGCAGACCTTGCATCCGCGTCCGACGACCGTCGCAGTGCTTGCGGCCAACGACGCGTTCTCGATCGAAGTCGCCGGCGGCATCCGCGACTACGCCAAGCAGAACGGCTTCAACGAAGTGTTCTACTCGGAGTACCCGCCCGACACCAAAGACGTCGCGACGCTGCTGACCCAGGTCAAAGAGAAGAACCCCGACATCATCTTAGGTTCGGGCCACCTGCAGGACTCGCTGCTGATCATGCGCGCGGCCAAGGACCAAAACGTGGAATCGAAGATCATCGGCTTCTCGGTCGGCCCCTCGACGCCCGACTTCATCACCAGCCTCGGTCCTGACGCTAACGGCGTCATGGGCGGCGCGCAGTGGACGACCGCGTTGACCTACACCGACGCGATCTTCGGCAGCTCGCAACGCTACACGCGGCTGTTCCAGGCCAAGTACAATCACTTGCCCGACTACCATAACGCCGAATCGACGGCGGCAGGCGAGACGTTCCAGCTCGCGATGGCCAAGGCGGGCAGCCTCGACCCCGACAAAGTGCGCGACGCGCTCGCGGCGTTGGATGCCGACACGTTCTACGGAAAGATCAAATTCGACAGCCGCGGCGTGAACATCTACAAACCGATGGCGGTGGAGCAGATCCAAAAGGGCGTCCACGAAACGGTCTGGCCCGCGGACGCGGCCAACGCGAAAGCCGTGTATCCGCTGCCGCCGTGGGGCAAGCGGTAACGGCCTAGCCACGCTCTACCTTCAGGTCCTCATCAACGGGCTGCTCATCGGCGGCATCTATGCCGCCGCGGCGCTCGGTTTTTCGCTGGTGTGGGGCATCATGAACGTGATCAACATCGCGCATGGTGCCTTCATCATGCTCGGCGCGTATTTGACGTACTGGCTGTTCGTCGGGCCGATGCACCTCGACCCGTTCTTGTCCATTCCGCTCGCGATGCTGACGATGTTCGTCTTCGCCTATCTCCTCCAGCGCTTCGTGGTCAACCAGGTGATCCGCGCGCCGATGCTGGCGACCTTCCTGTTGACGTTCGGGTTGTCGATCATGATCGCCAATATGGCCCAGATCTTCTGGTCCTCGGACATCCGCTCGATCACCACCGCCTATTCGGGCACCAGCCTGACGCTAGGCGGCTTGACGATCCCATGGGTGCGCTTGTGGACGCTGCTCATCGCCTGCGCGCTCACGTTTGGCCTCACCATGTTCATGGCGCGCACGAAGATAGGCCGCGCGATCCGCGCGACCAGCATGGACGTCGATGCCGCGCGCCTGTCGGGCGTCGGCGTCGCGAACATCTACGCGCTGACCTTCGGCATCGGCGGCGCGCTCGCGGGCGCGGCGGGGTCGCTGGTCAGCGTCTCGTACGCGATCACCCCGAACATGGGCGACTCGTTCCTCGTGCGCGCGTTCGTGGTGGCGGTGCTCGGCGGTCTGGGCAATGTGACCGGCGCGCTCGTCGGCGGCTTGGTCTACGGCATCATCGAATCGTTCGGCGCGCTCTGGTTCGGCGAAGGCTTCAAGGACGTCGTGGCCATGGTCGCGCTGCTGCTTGTGCTCTTGCTCCGCCCCTACGGCCTCATCGGTCGCGCGACCGCATAACGATGCAACGCGGCCGTACCGTCACCGTCGTCATCCTCGTCCTGCTCGCGCTGTCGGCGCTGTTGCCGCCGCACCTCAACGGCAACTGGGTCCACGTGCTCACGCTGTTCTTCATGATGTCGTGCCTGGCGCAGGGCTGGAATCTCATCGGCGGTTTCGCCGGTTACGCCAGTTTCGGCAACGTCACGTTCTTCGGCGTCGGCGCCTACGCGTGTGCGTATTGCATGAACGAGCTGCACTGGCCGTTCTTCGGCGCGACCGCGTGCGCCGTCATCCTCGGCGCCGCGCTCGCCGCCTTGCTCGGCTGGCCGATCCTGCGCCTGCGCGGCCACTATTTCGCGATCGCGACGCTGGGCATCGCCATCGGCATGCAGGCCCTGGTCGCCGAAGTGCCCGTGCTGGGCAAAGGCAGCGGCATGACGCTGCCGATCAACAGCAACTTCCATTTCTTCTATTGGGTGATGCTGTCGATCCTGATCGTCAGCATCCTGCTCACCGCGTACATCGCGCGCTCGCGCTTCGGCTACGCGCTCGTCGCGATCCGCGAGAATGAAGAGGCCGCAGCCGCGCTCGGCATCAACGCCGCGCGCACGAAGGTCGCCGCGTGGGCGGTGTCGGCCGCGATCACCGCCGCCGCCGGCGCGACGTACGCGTACTGGACGAGCTTCATCGACCCGCCGACCGTCTTCGACCTCAACTTCAACGTGCTCATGATCATCATGGTGTTGCTCGGCGGCGCGGGCACCGTCGTCGGGCCGACGATCGGATCGTTCATCTTGAGCTCGATCGGGGAATACCTCGGCGCGCAGTCGGTCTCACCGTGGCATACGGTCGTGCTCGGCGCCATCATCGTCATCGTCGTCATCGTGCTGCCGCGCGGCATCATGCCGTATCTCACCGGCGGCTTGCGCGCGTGGAATCTCAACGCGTTGCGCGCCCAGTTGCGCGCGAGCCGCATATGAGCGCCATGACCGCGCCCGCCAGGTCGCCTGCCGTCGAGGCGCGCGGTGTCGTGGTGCGCTTCGGCGGTTTGGTGGCCCTCGACGGCGTCACGCTGTCCGTCGCGCGCGGCGAGATACTCGGTCTCATCGGCCCCAATGGCGCCGGCAAGACGACGCTACTGTCGGTCATGGCCGGTTCGCAGCGCCCGACGTCTGGCGGCGTCAGCGTGCTCGGCCACGACATCGCACGCGTGCCGACCTATCAAATCGTCAAGTTCGGCGTGGCGCGCACGTTCCAGGTCGTCAAGCCATTCGCCAACCTGAGCGTGCGCGAGAACGTCGCGGTCGGGGCGCTCTATGGGCGCCACGGTTTGGATCGCCCGTCGCGCGCCGCTTTCGCGGCCGCCGACGAGGTGCTCGAACGCGTCGGCTTGGCGAGTGAGGCCGACCGTCCGGCAGCGGAGCTGACGCTCGCGGGCCGCAAACGGCTCGAGATCGCCAAAGCGCTGGCGACCGATCCGCAAGTGCTGCTGCTCGATGAAGTGATGGCGGGGCTCACCCCGCACGAGACCGATCAGGCGATGGATCTGCTGCGCAGCGTCAACGCGGCCGGCGTCACGCTCATCGTGGTCGAGCACGTGATGAAAGCCATCATGGGGATCTCGCAACGCGTCGCCGTGCTGCACCAAGGGCGCCTGATCGCGCAGGGGCCGCCCGCGCTGGTGGTCGCCGATGCGTTGGTCATCGAAGCGTACCTGGGCGCGCGGTATGCGGAAGGCCGTCCGCGTGCTTAAGCTGAGCGGCGTCGACGCCGGCTACGGCGAGGCGCAAGTGCTGTGGGGCATCGACCTCGAGGTCAGCGCGGGCGAGATCGTCGCGCTCGTCGGGGCCAACGGCGCGGGGAAGAGCACGCTGCTCGCCACGATCTCCGGCCTGCTCGCGCCGACGAGCGGCTCGATCGTCTTCAACGGCGTGGACATCGCCGGGTGGAGAGCCGAGCGCATCGTCGCCGCGGGCATCAGCCACGTGCCGCAGGGCCGCCGCCTGTTCGGCGGACTCACGGTGCACGACAATCTTCTCATGGGCGCCTTCCACCGCAGCGATGACGAGGTCGGATCCGACGTCGAGCGCGTGTACGCGCAGTTTCCGCGACTGCGCGAGCGCGCCGAACAGCTCGCGGGCACGCTCTCCGGCGGCGAGCAGCAGATGTGCGCGATCGGCCGCGGCTTGATGGCCCGTCCGAAGCTGCTGTTGGTCGACGAGCTGTCGCTCGGTTTGGCGCCCATCATCGTCGAGCAATTGCTGGCCGTGCTCGCTGCGCTGCGCCGCGACGGCATGACCATCGTGCTCGTCGAACAAGACGTGCTCGTCGCGCTGGAGACCGCGGATCGCGGATACGTCATCGAGAACGGCCGCGTCAGCCTGAGCGGCAAGGCTGCCGACATCCTCGCCGACCCGCACGTCAAGAACGCCTACCTCGGGCTCTAGCCGGGCCCGGGACACGACCCAGGCGGCCTTGACACTATTTCCAAAAGAGTGATAGGCTATTTCCACAATCCAAAAACCGGGCATGGCCCGGTGGAGTAGGTTTCCGATGGCCGACCCCGGGCAAAACGGAGAACACACCCGCCGCGAGCGAGCGGGGGTCCAGTCGGTCGAGCGCACCCTGGACATCCTCGAATCGCTGGTGGATTTCGCCTCGGAGGTCGGGTTGGTCGAGATCAGCCAAGCCGTCACGCTGCCCCTGGCGACCGTGCACCGCCTGCTCGGCACCCTCATCCGCCGCGGCTACGTCAAGCAGAACCGGCAAAACCGCAAGTACTCGCTGGGCTTCCGCGCGCTCCAGATGGGCAACGACATGCGCCAGCGCTTCAGCTTGCGCTTGGAGGCACGCCCGTTCTTGCAGCGCCTGATGGAGCGCATCGGTGAAAGCGCCAACCTCGCGGTGCTCGACGACGGCGAGGTCGTGTACATCGATCAGGCGCAGTCATCGAAGATCCTGCGCATGTTCACGCAGCTCGGCAACCGCGTGCCCGCGCACTCGACCGGCAGCGGCAAAGTCATGCTCGCGTTCGGCGCTCCCGACGCCGCCGACGGTGTCTTGCGCCGCTACGGCATGCCGCGCCGCACGCCGCACACCATCATCGATCCGGGCTCATTCCGCGAGGAGCTCGCGCGCATCCGTGTGCAGGGCTACGCGCTCGACGACGAGGAGCACGAAGAAGGCGTGCGTTGTCTGGCGGTGCCGGTCCGCGACGGGTCCGGCCAGGTGGTCGCAAGCTTGAGCGTGTCCGGACCGGTCACGCGCCTGGGTGATCAGCAGATCCGCGACATGGCCGCCGAGGTGGTCGACTGCGGCATACAGCTGTCCAGCCGGCTCGGCTACGTGCCTGAAGCCGTCGCCACGCGCTAAGAGGGCGAGCGCGCTAGGCTCCATCTGACAAGGGGGACCGCCATTCCGGAAGATCCGGCATCCGCGATGCCGCGCACGGGCCATGCGCTGTCCAGCCTCCGCGGCGAGGCAGAACGGCTGCTCGCCGGCGCGATCGAACTGTTCGTCGCAGAGCCGATGACCACGCTGGCCGTCGACGAGACCGCGCGCATGCTCGGCGCATCGGCCGCGGGAACGGCCGAGGCGCTCGACACGCTCGCGCGGCTGGGCATCGCGCAGGCGCGCACAATGCACGACGGCGGCGTCGCGTATCAGTTCCGGCTGGCAGACAGCTTCCTCGACGTGCTCGAGCGGCTCACGCGCTTCTACACCGAGCAGCTCGAATCGGTCGCCATCTCGCCCGAGCGCGCGCTGCTCTCGAGCGGTGAAGCCGTCGCGGAGCTCGCCACGGTGCGCGCGTTGCGCGCGCGCGTGGCGAGTCTCGAGACCGCGAACACGCTGCTGCAGCGCAAGAACCTCGAGCTTTCCTTCTTGTATAACGCGAGCATGCTGCTCGCGAGCTCGATCGAGCCGATGACGTTGGCGCAAGGGGTGCTCGACGCGGTCGGCGCGGCGACGAACCTGAAGGCGCGAGCGTACTTCGTGGCGCTTGTCGAGCAAGGCATGCTGACGTTCCAGGGCGGGCTCAACATCGACAAACGCGCCGCCGAAGCGTTCCTGACGCGTCATGCCGCGCTCATCGACGCCGCGATCGAGAAAGGCTCGTTGATCTCGATGCCGCGCCAGGGACGCGTCGGGCGCACGCCCGAGCCGCCGTTCGTCGTGCTGCCGCTCTCCAGCGGCGCGGCCGGGCGAGGCCACGGCTGCATCGCCATCACCGACATCTCGGACGAGGGTTTGGGCAGCGATGACCTGCGCGTCTTGATGCAGCTGGCCGAGATGGCGGGCCGCAGCCTCGACAACGCCGAGATCTTCACGCAAAGCGTCTCGATCGGCTCGACCGACGAGCTCACCGGTGCGCACAACCGGCGCTATCTGTTCCGCCGCCTGGCAGAGGAGATCACCCGCTCGCGCCAGAGCGGCACGCCGTTGTCCGTGTTCATCTTCGACATCGATCACTTCAAAGACGTCAACGACCGCTACGGCCACCCCGAGGGCGATCGCATGCTCAAGGAGATCGCGGCCCTCGCGATGCGCACGGTGCGCGACATCGATCTGGTGGCGCGTCTGGGCGGCGAGGAGTTCGCCGTCATCCTGCCGGGCACCAACGTCGCCGATGGGCTGGCGATCGCCGAGCGGGTGCGCATCGCCATCGCGCGCCTGCGCCACGTCACCCAGACGGGCGTGCCGGTCGCGACCGCGATCTCGTGCGGCGTCGCGGGGCTTGACGAAAACCGCCAGACGCCGGCGCAATTGCTGGCGGCGGCGGATGCGTGTCTGCTGGAAGCCAAACGCGCGGGGCGCAACCGGTCGATCGCCGCGGGTTGATGGCGATCTCGATCCGCCGCGCGCAGCCCGATGACCGCGAGTTCATCGATAGCCTCGGCAAGCAAAGCGCCAGCACGAGCCTTTCGCCGATCCGTCCGGCGAGCCCAGATGCGGCGGCCACCGCGTTTCGGCGCGCTGCGGAGTTTTGCGCCGACCGCGCCGACGGCTTGACGCTGATCGCGCAGCGTGGCGGCCAGCGCGCCGGGTTCTTGATGCTGCTGTTCGAGCTCACTGACGACGTCACGCTGCAGCACCAGGCGTTCATCGTCTATATGGCGGTGGCGCCGGCGCACCGGCGCAGCGGCGTGGCCCGGGCGCTGCTCGCAGCGGCGGAAGAAGAGGCACGCGCGCGCGGAGCGTCGCACATTAGCTTGATGGTCACGCAGGCCAACGCGCCCGCCAAGGCGCTGTACGAGCAGGCCGGCTTCCTCGATGAGCGCGTGCAGATGACCAAGTCGGTGCGCGCCGCTCGATGATCTCTGCGCAGGGCGGAGGCGCCATAAATTGGCGCGTCGTCGGCCGTTTCGCGGCGATCGCCATTTCGCTGGCGATCGTGCTCTACGTGCTCAGTCTGATCCCGAAGACGGTCGAAGTGTTCGTCGTCGCGATCCTGATCGCGTATGGACTGAACCCGATCGTGCGCCGGCTCTCGCGCCGCATGCCCAGAGCCGTCGCGATCGTCGTCGTCTATACGGCGCTCACGCTGGTCGCGGCCATCTTCTTCCTGCTCATCATCCCCGCCACGCTCGACCAGTTCCAGGTGGTGTTCGCCAATACGCCGGCCTATATCGACCTGGCACGCGGCTTCATCGATGCGGTGCAGCTGTGGCTCAAGCACCATCTAGGTTCGCTCGTGGCGACGAACCAGATCTCGCAGATCGAGGCCACCAACATGGGCAGGCTGTCGACGACGCTTGAGGGAGCGTTCGGTTCGATCAGCGCGGTGCTGGTCGGGATCGGCGGCACGCTGGTCGTGCTTATTTTCGGCGTCGTGCTGTCGTACTTCTTGCTCGCCAACAGCGAGGCGATCCGCGATTCCTTCCAAAGCCTGTTCCCGGACCGCCTGCAAGCGCAAGCCCGCTACTTCGCGCGCGAGGTCGGCCGCGTCGTCGGCGGGTTCATCGTCGGCCAGCTCATCCTGGTGGCGATCGCGTTCGCGCTGACGTATCTCGCGTTGCTCGTGATCCGCTCGCCGTTCGCGTTGCTGCTGTCGGTCATCGCCGGTGTGTGCTACGCGATTCCGTACATCGGCGTCGTCGTGGCTTCGGCGGCGGGCTTTCTGCTGGGCGCTCTCACCTCGTGGAAGGTCGGCATCGTCGTCGCGTTGATCATCATGGGCGCAAGCAAGATCACGGACTTCCTCGTCCCCAAGGTGATGGGCGACAGCGTCGGCGTCTCGCCGATCGCCATCATCTTCGCCGTGTTCGCCGGCGGCGAGCTGTTCGGACTGTGGGGGTTGCTGCTGGCAATACCGGCCGCAGCGTTGTTCAAAGTGATCTGGACTTTGTGGCTGCATCCATGGCTGACCGGCAGGCCGGTGGCGATCCCGGATGAGCCGGCCGAGCCCGTAGCTGCGGCGACCGTGGACCAGCCGAGCGTACCCGCGCGTTCAGCCGTCTCGCCGACCGCTTGACGGCACGCCATCACATGGCGTCGGGAGCCGATACCCCGAGCAGCCCCAGCGCGTTCGCGAGCACGGTCATGCCCGCCATGCACAGCGAAAGCCGCGCGCTCGCCAGCGCGTCGTCGTCGCCGAGGACGACGCACTCCGTATAGAAGCTATGAAAGTCGGTCGCCACGTCGCGCGCGTACTCGGCGAGGCGATGCGGAGCACGGGCGCGCGCCGCTTCGGCGACGGTGCGGCTGAAATCAGCCAAGCGCCGGGTGAGCGCGATCTCTGCCGGATGTCCGAGCAGTTCGACGTCGGCGCCCGCGTGCGCCCGCTCGAGCGGCACGGTCCGCCCGGTCTGTTGCGCCTTGCGCAGGATCGAGGCGATGCGCGCATGGCCGTACTGGACGTAGTAGACCGGATTGCTGGCCGATTGCTCGACGGCGAGCGCAAGGTCGAAGATCAACTGCGACTCCGGCGCGCGATTGATGAAGAAGAATCGCGCAGCGTCCTTTCCGACCTCGTCGACGACTTCGCGCAGCGTGATCACGTGGCCGGCGCGCTTGCTCATCGCGACGGTCTCGGCGCCGCGCTTGAGGGTGACCTGCTGCGCGATCACGACTTCGAGCGCGCCCGGGTGTCCCAGCGCCGCCGCGACCGCCTTGATGCGCGCGACGTAGCCGTGGTGATCGGGGCCTAAGATGTCGATGAGGTAGCGGTTGCCGCGCTCGAATTTGTCGCGGTGGTAGGCGGCGTCCGGCGCGAGATACGTCGGCCGGCCGTCGCTGCGCCGCAGCACTCGGTCCTTGTCGTCGCCGAAATCGGTCGAGCGCAGCCAGACCGCGCCGTCTTTTTCGTAGGCGACGCCGCGCTTGAGCAGCCACTCGACGACCTCATCGACCTTGCCGGCATCGTACAGCGACGCCTCGGAGAACCAGCGGTCGAAGACGACGCCGAAGCGCTCGAGGTCCTCGCGCTGTTGGGCGACGATCGTGTCGCGCGCGAAGCGGGCGAGCGCGGCGCGCCGCTCGGGCACGGGCGCTTGCAGCCAGCGCTCGCCATCGCGCGCGCGCAGCGCCGCAGCGATTTCGACCAGATCTTCGCCCATATAGCCGTCTTCAGGCACCGGCGTCGGCACGCCGCAGAGCGTCGCGTAGCGGGCGAAGAGCGAGTCGGAAAGCAGGTCGAGCTGCGCTCCCGCATCGTTGACATACGTCTCCGTATGGACGTGCGCGCCGGCGAAGCGCAGCATCGCGGCGAGTGTGGCGCCGAGCGAGCTCGAGCGGCCTTGCACGACGTTGAGCGGGCCGGTCGGATTGGCGGAGACGAATTCGAGCAGGATCGGACTCGGCTGCGCGAGCGCGTCGGAGCGTCCATAGTCGCGACCGCGTTCGAGCGCCTCGCGCACGGCGTCCGCCCAGAACGACGGCGCCATGCGCAGGTTGATGAATCCCGGCGGTTTGACTTCCAGCGCGGCCACGCCGGGCATGCGCGCGATGCCGTCCGCCGCCACGGTCTGGGCGAGCTCGAGCGGATTGCGTTTCCAGCGCTTGCCCGCGGCCAGCGCGGCTGCGGTCGCGAAGTCGCCGTGCGCCGGATCGCGCGCCGGCCCGAGCGCCACGTCGGGCAATGTGCCGGCATCCGCGCCGGCCCGCGCCGCCGCACGTTCGAAACGCGCGCGCAGTTCCGCACTCAACGCGTCAAGCGACTGCGCATAACGGCTCATGTGCGCCTCATTGGCAGAAGACGGCAAAGCGCCCTTCGCGCTATCGATGCCTGGTCAGCGGTGATAGGGCTCGCAGCGATTGATCTTCACCGCTCGGAACAATTGCTCGAGCGCGATCAGACGAGCCATCTCGTGCAAGAACGTCAGCGGAGACAGCGACCAGCGGAAATCTGCGCGCTCGAGGCAGGCCGCCGCGAGACCTTCCGCACCGCCGATCAACAGGGTCAATCTTCGCCGGCCGGAGCGCTCGGCCGCCGCGAGACGTTGCGCCAACCCAGGCGACGAAAGCATGTCGCCCTCGCGGTCGAGCGCCCATACCACGCTGTCGGGATCGACGCGCCCCAACATCGCGTTGCCCTCGGCCTCCATCGCCGCCGGCTTGATCTCGATGACGTTCACCGGAAGATAGGGCGCGAGCTTGGTGGCGAAGCGGTCGCAACCGTCGCGCACGTACGCTTCGCGCAGCTTGTCCACGGCGATGATCGTCAGGTTCATGCCTTCGCGTTCGCCGCCGTCCCCTAGGGTACCGCCGCGTACCGGCCGCCGGGGCGCAGCTCGACCGCGCCTTGAAGTTCGAGCAGCATCAGCTTGGCCGAGATCGCTGCGGCACTCTCTCCGCAGCGCGCCGCCAACTCGTCCACGCTGCGCGCCTCGTCGAGCAGCTGCAACAGCGGGTCGCCGGCTCGCGCGATCCGTCCGGCGATGGGAAGTGCCCGATCCCAGCTCATCAGCGCGGCGACATCAGCGGCCGAGGTGACGAGCGGCACGCCATCGGCGATCAATGCGTTCGTGCCCTTGCTGGTCTGGCGGCCGACGTCGCCGGGCAACGCGAACGCCGCGCGGCCGAGCTCGTCCGCAAGGCGCGCCGTGATCAGCGCGCCGCTGCGCGTGCTGGCCTCGATGACGACGGTCGCCGCCGCAAGGGCGGCGACGACGCGATTGCGCATCGGGAACTGGAACGCTCGCGCGCACTCGTCCGGCGGAAACTCCGATAGTACCGCGCCGCCGCCTGCGACGATCTCGTCGGCGAGCAATGCGTGATAACGTGGATACAGCGCGCGGATGCCCGAGCCCAGCACGGCGACGGTCGGCACGCCTGCATCGACCGCACCTTTGTGCGCTGCCGCGTCAACCCCGCGCGCCAGACCTGAGACGACCGTCGCTCCGAACGCGCCGAAATCGGCTGCCATCGCCGTCGCGATCGAGCGGCCATACGAAGTCGCCGCACGGCTGCCGACGATCGCCACCGTACGCCCTTTCAGACATTCCAGGTCGCCGCGCACGTAGAGCACGAGCGGAGCATCGCACAGGTCGTGAAGCGCCGATGGATAGTGGTCGTCGTCGCGAGTGACGACGCGCGCCCCGGACGTTTGAGCTGCTTCTAGCGCGGCGCGAGCGGCGTTATCGTCGACGAGCGCGAGGCGAATCCGCGTGGTGTCCGACAGCTTCTCGACGCCTGGCGGCGGGCTGCACTGCGAATCCTGGACATGCGCGACAAGCGCGCGCGGCGATCCAAGCGCACGCAGCCACGCGGTCAGCGCGCGAGGCGACCAGAGCCCGGCGCTCGCCACGGCTAGCACATAGCCAAGATCGAGTTCATCCACTCAACCGCGTGCAATCACGCGCGGCGCACGCGCCGTCAACCCACGATCGCAGGGGAAGAGCTAGACCAGGGTGAGCAGCTCGTCGAGCGACGAGACGCGCGGCGCCCGTTCGAATTCCGGGTGCGCGTCGTCGCGATCGAGCAGCGCGGCGCGCAAACCTGCCGCGAGCGCGCCGTCGACGTCATGCCCCGGCGAATCGCCGACGTGCAGCGCGTGTTCGGGCGCGACGCCGGCACGGCGCAGCGCCTCCAGGAATATCTCGGGATGGGGCTTCTCCCACCCCAGATGCGCTGAATCGAGCACGAAATCGAAATGGTGATGCAGCTCGACGCCGCGCAGCACGTCTTCGAGATCGCCGGTCCAGTTCGAGATGATCCCCAATGTGACGCCGCGATCGCGCAACCGCTGCAAAACAGGACGCACTTCGTCGTAGACGCGCCAGCTCAAGTGCGCGGTGAAGCGCCGATAGACGGCTTCGGCGCGATCCGCATCCTCGGGATGCGCGGCGCAGATCGCCAGCAGCACGCGATGATACTCGGTCCAGAAGCGGTCGACGGCAGCCATCGAAAACGGCTGTTTCTGCGCGGCCGGGGTGCGCGGCGCGAGCATTTCGGAGGCGGCTTTGATGCCTTCGCGCAACCTCGAATGGTCGATTTCGACGCCCAAATCGGCACACGAACGCAAAAAGTTGGTCTTTTGGTCAGGTTCCATGCAAAGGAGCGTGTAGCCCGCGTCGAAAAAGACTGCCCGTGTGGTTCGGTCCATGCTGGAGGGGCCTTCGAACTCCAGCCGGGCGGTCCTTCGCATGTCAGCGGGCCGGCCATCTGAGGGAGCAAGATAGATGCCCGAAGCGTATTGCGTGAAATGCAAGTCCAAAAGAGAGATCAAGAACCCGACGCAGATCACCATGAAGAACGGCCGACCAGCGGTGCAGGGCGAATGCCCGGTCTGCGGCACGAAGCTGTTCAAGATCGGGGCTTCGAAGTAACCATCGCTCCGGCGAGCCGGACTCGCTGACGCCATGGTGTGTCCGGCTTGCCGCAACGGCGATACGCGTGTCATCGACAGCCGCGATGACGAGAACGCTGTTCGCCGCCGGCGCGAATGCCAATCGTGCCGCCATCGCTTCACCACCTACGAGCGCACCGAAGCGGCTCGCCTCTTCATCGTCAAAAAAGATGGGCGGCGCGAGCCGTATAACCGCGACAAAGTGCTCGCCGGTCTGCGCCGGGCGTGCGAGAAACGTCCGATCTCCGAGAGCCAGATGCAAGAGATCGCCGACAACGTCGAGCGTGAGCTCTACGCGCGCGGCGAAAGCGAAGTGCCCTCGGGCACGGTCGGCGAGCTGGTGATGAGCGCGCTGCGAACGCTCGACAAGGTCGCCTACATCCGCTTCGCCTCCGTCTACCGCTCGTTCACCGACCTCAACTCGTTCCAAGAAGAGCTCGCCCAATTGCAGACCAAGAACGAATAGTGGAGATCGTCGTCGAGATCACCGTCCTGCCCGAAGGCGAAGGCTTGCCGCTGCCGCGCTATATGAGCGCCGACGCGGCGGGCTGCGACCTGCTCGCGGCGGTGCACGAAGAGATCCCGCTCGTGCCGGGCGGGCGCACGCTCGTGTCGGCCGGCTTTGCGATGGCGCTGCCGCCGGGCTTCGAGGCGCAAGTGCGTCCGCGCAGCGGCTTGGCGCTCAAACACGGTGTGACGCTGTTGAACTCGCCGGGGACGATCGACGCCGACTATCGCGGGCCTGTCAGCGTCATCCTGGTCAACCACGGCAGCGAGCCTTTTCCGATCCGCCGCGGCGACCGCATCGCGCAGATGATCATCGCGCCAGTTGCGCGCGCGCGCTTCGAGCAGCGCGAGGAGCTCGCGCCGACCGAGCGCGCCGGCGGCGGGTTCGGGTCCACCGGGCGAGGTTCGTAGCCGGCCGTGCGCGCGCTGATCGTCGGCGCGGGGGCGATCGGCCAATACGTCGCGGCGCAGCTCAAGCTCGCCGGGCACGACTCGGTGCTGCTGGCCAAAGCGGACGCCGCGGCGCGGTTGCGCGAAGGGTACGTGCTCGTCGTCGGCGACAAGACTCAACGCGTCGTCGTTCCGGTGATCACCGGGCCGGACGACGGCGCGCGCGGCGACTTCGACCTCGTCGTCACAGCGGTGAAGTCGTTCGCCACCGCAAGCGCGATCGAGTCGATCCGAGCCTTGCCGGCGTGCGATCGCGCGGCGATCCTCGTATTGCAGAACGGGCTTGGCAACGAAGAGCTGTGCGCCGCCGCCTTCGGGGACGACCGCGTCGTCGCCGGCGCGCTGACCACGGCTGTGGATAGGGCGCCCGAGCCCGGAGTGATCGCCGCCAAGAAGGGCGGCGTGACCATCGCGCCCGTCGGCGCGCCCGCGCACAACTGGATCATCGCCGCGTTCGAGCTGAGCGCTATCAAGGTTGCGGCCGCGGCAGACTGGCGCGCGCTCAAATGGTCGAAGCTGTGCACCAACCTGCTCGCCAACGCGGTGTGCGCGATTCTCGATTGGACGCCGGCGCAGGTCTACGCGGACACGACGGCATTCGATGTCGAGCGCCGCTGTCTGCTCGAAGCGATCGCGACGATGGACAAACTTGGTCTTGCGCCCATCTCACTGATCGATTTTCCGGTCCCATTGCTCGTGGCCGCCGCACGCTCGCTTCCGCCGGGCATGCTGCGTGTCGTGCTTGCATCCCGCGTGGCGCGCGCGCGTGGAGACAAACTGCCCTCGCTGCTTATCGACGCGCGCGCCCGGCGTGCGCAGACGGAAGTCGACGCACTCAACGGCGCCGTCGCGGCGCGTGCTGCCGCCAGCGGGATCGCTGCGCCCGCGAACGCCATGGTGGCGCGAGTGCTCGACGGCATCACTGCCGGCACGATACCTTGGGACGATTTTCGCGCCAAGCCGTCCGCGCTCGCCGCCGCGATCCTATCGGCGCGTGCCTAGCGCGCCGTCAATCGAAGTTCTGCTTCACCGTCCACTCTGAACCCGGGTAAGTCTTTTCCAGCTCATGCCAACCGTGGAGCAGCGCGTTGGATTCGCCGGTCTTGCGGTATCCGGTCACGCCGCTGAAGTATTGCGCCTCTGGCGCCGCCAACGCCGTCGGGAAGCGCTTGAGCGCATCCGCGTAGAGCACCTCCGCGGCATCGAACTGCCGTAGGCGAAGGCGCGCATGGGCGAGCGCCGCAAGCAGTTGCGCAGCGAATTCGGCGGGCGGCAGGTATCCGTTCCACCGGTACAACTCGTAGCCGTCCGCGTCGAGGACGCGCAAGTCCGGCGTCCAGACGTGCCGGAAACCGGCCACCATTGGTTTGCTCTCATCGAGCGTGTTGTTCACCTGGATGGGGATGCAGTAGTCAGAGATGATTGTTTGCACGAAGGTTTGAGGATACGTCACGGTATCCAGCGCTTTGCAACCCCCTCAGGTCGGGCTGAAGAAGTCGAGCAGCACCAGTTTGCCGGATTTCTTCGATTGAGCGATGGCTTCGTCAAGTGAGGAGAGCCAGCGAATCTCGTCGGGCATGGGAGCCTCCAAACGTCGGGATTATGTATTGACCGCCAGTGATGCTCGGCCGGAACTGGGTTCTCCGGCCGGCGATGGCGCCCCTGATTCAAGCTCGACGCGTCTACGAACACCTGTCGGACAGCGGTCGCATAACTCGCACGTGGGACACTGAGGCGCAGGATTGCACGGCCCAAGCGCCGCGAACAACGCAAGGGTCGCTTCGACCGAGTACGCGTCGCGCGAGAGCGCTTGGGAAATGGCGCCGATCATCAACTGTCCGGCCGTCGGAGCACATCTCGCGTCCACCAAGCCCAACCGCTCGATGACGCGGCGCGATCCCGGATGGCCGAACGCTGTGAAGAAGCCCCAGCGCTTGAGCGTCTGCCGAGCGCCGACCTCATTGATGCGCTCGAAGTCTGCCGCGAGCAGCGCCGCGAGCGCCGGCCAGCCGCTCGCCGGATCGTCCTGCGCCGCGACCTCGGCCACGCGTGCCAGATAACTGCCGTGGGATTCGACGATCGCGCACCAGCGGCGCGCGTTCTCGATGCAGGCGACGATCTTCGACCTGTTGCGGATGATCGGCTCGCCGAGCAATCGCATGATGTCGGACTCCCCGAACCCGGCCAGGACGGAAGGCCCGAAATTAGCAAACGCTCGGGCAAGCGCAGCACGCTTGCGGGCCACGATCGTGAAGCCGATACCCTGCGCGAAGATCACCTCGCACAACCTGGCAAAGGCGGTGGCGTCATTCGCCGGCGCATCGTGGTCTGCTACGTAGCGCCGCACACGCGCGGCGCTTTCGTCGGCGCCGAGCTGCGCGTCGACGACGCGGTCGATCACCCGCATCGTCGCAGCCCCGCTGCGCACCGTCGCGTTCGTGGTCTTGCGTCGCTTCGGGCGCGCGGCTTCGCACGTCGGCTGGTCGATGGTCGATGGTGTGGGCATTGTTGAGCGCTCCAGGAAAGCCATCCGGCAACGAGTTATAAAGCCGCGCCAGGCGGTCGCATCGCCCGGCGCAACGCGAGCGACGCGGATCGTCGGCCGCCACACAACGCCTGGGATGCGAAGCGCGCCCGCTGCGCGTGCGACGTAGCGACGGCCAAGGGCACGCACGTCGCGAGGTTGCGCAGCGACGAGGAGCGCCCGCAGGCCGACGGGCACGACGCATGCGTCAAGCACGCGGATGCCGACGTCGGAGGCAGCCGGACCGAGCGCAGCGAGCGCGGAGCTCGCGGATCGGCCGTTCAGGCGCTGTCGCAGCCGTTCGGTGTCGATTGAAACGAAATAAAATCGCACCACCCTCGCCCTTCAGTCACGCGAGGAGGTGGAGCGGTCAAGAGGACGTTGGGTCCTTTAGAAGACCTCGATCGGGTTGGCGCCGGCGGTGGAGAAAATGCCCTTGACCTTGTCGACGTCCGCCGTCTGATAGCCGGCCACAGCGCGACCTGCATCGAGCGCCTCTTCATAGTCGTCGGTGCGCCCATCGGGAACGTTGAGATCCGCGAGCATATCCTCCGAGGCGTTCTCTCCGCCGATCACCGTATGCGATGGGCTGCCGCCCAGACCGGGCACCTCGGTGCCGCCGGAGCTTGTGATCATGCCTCGCCCAGAGCCCAAAAGTCCTGTATCGGGTTCGCCGGTCAGTCTGAACTGCACGCCATCGTCAATGAGCTCCGGGTCCGGCGACTCGTCGGCGATGACGATCAGGTCGGCGGCGCTGAATCCCGCGGCTTTAAGCGCATCGTTGAGCTTGGAAACTGCGGCAAGGTTCTGGAAGATTCCCACGACGACCGGCATACAGGCTCCCTTTCTTCGAAGAACCCGCGGGTTCGCGCTCGTATCCGGCCAGGCCCTTTTTCTGACAACTGCGCGCCACGCGGTCTGCGCCCAGGCGGCGGCCCCGCGGCCTCCGAAGTCGCTCGCCGCGATGACCAAGCTTGCGCTCACCTATTACATGGATCTCCTCTCGTCGTGGTGCTTCGCCGCCGAGGGCCCGTTGGCAAAGCTGCGGGAACGGCTCGGCGATAGGCTCGCCTACGAGTGGCGCATCGCGTATTTGTTCGGCGGGGGGCCGATGGGCTACACGCCGCAGCTCGGGGCGTGGCAGTATCGCCGGCTCGAGTCGGTCAGCGGCGTCAAGGTCAACCCGGCGTGGCGCGACTCGTCAGACGACGCGACCTGGCACGCCGACGTCGCGGCCGAAGCAGCGCGCGGATTGGGCATCACCGACGATCGCGTCCGTCTCGCGCTCACGCACGCCGCGTTCGTCGACGGAAAGCATCTCGCAAGACGCGAGGTGGCAATCGAAGTCGCCGCGGCGGCAGCCGGGGTCCCGGCCGAAGCGCTCGAACGGGAGATGGGCGACGCTCGGACGATCGCTCGCTTACAAGAGTCGACTGCGAGCTTCAAAGCGCTCGGGGTGGAGGTTCGGCCGGCGTTCGTCTTCACGAACGATATCGGCGACAAAGCGGTGCTATCAGGCCTGTTCCGTTACGAATCACTGGCGAGCTGTGCCGACGAAATGCTCGCCGCCGCCGATGGGTACGCCGCGTACGGCGCGGCCCACCCGCAGCCGGCTTGAGATCGGAGAATGCGATGAGTCAATGGCGTCTGATCCTCACCATGCTGGTCGTCTGGATCCTGTCGATCGGCCTCGGCTCGCTCATCCACGGCTTCTTGCTCGCGCAAGACTACGGCCAGGTGGCACAGCTCTATCGCCCGGCGACCGACACCCATTTCATAACGATCTTCATCGGGTACCTCGCGTTCGCGGTCGGATCGGTGTGGCTCTATTCGCGCGGCGTCGAAGACAAACCGTGGTTCGGCCAAGGTTTGCGTTTCGGTCTGGCGATGTGGTTGGTCTGGCCGGTGGCGTCATTTCTGATCGAGTACGCGACGCAGCCTGTTCCCGAGAGCCTGGTCGTCAAGCAGCTCGCCTACGAGCTGGTCAGCAAGCTGATCCTGGGTGTCGTGACCGCGGCGATGATCCGGCGCTAGACTACGCCGTTCCCGCGGCCACCTCGTCGAAGAAGGGCCGCACGATCGACGTGAGCTGACCGGCGTCCGCTAGAAAGCCGTCGTGGCCGTGATCGCTTGCCAGCAAGGCGAAGCGGGCAGCCGGACCGAGCTGCCGCGAGGTCTCCTCAACCTCGTCCGGCGGATACAACCAGTCCGACTCGATGCCGACCAACAGTGCGGGCACGCGCCAACCCCTTGGATCGAGCTCGTACAGGTCCATGGCTTTGGTCAGATAGGCGAACGAAAGCGGATCCATTCGAGCGACCAGCTTGTCGCCTTGATGTTGGAGATACCCTTCCACATCGAAACGGGCGTGCAGCGTTTGCCCCGGATTTTCGATATCGCGATCGCCGCGGCGGCCATGCCGCTGCCACAGGAGCGCCGCGCTCTTGTACGAGAGCATGCCGATCATGCGCGCGATGCGCAGGCCGCCGGCGGGATCAAGCTTGATGGCTTCACGAGCGATGGAGTTGAGCCCGATGCCCATCGGTGAGAGCTTTCCGGTTGCGCCGATGGCGACGACGCCGTCGACCGCGTCGGGATACACAGCCGCCCACTGCAGCGCTTGCTGACCGCCTAGCGAACCGCCGATCGCCAACGCCACGCGGCGCACGCCGAGCAGCGCGAGCGCATCGTGCTGCGCGCGCACGATGTCTTCCACCGTGACGACGGGAAAGCGAGCGCCGAACGCGTCGCCGTCCGGCGCCGCGCTTGCAGGGCCGGTCGAGCCGTAACAACCGCCGAGCGCGTTGGTGCCGACGACGCAATACCGTTCGGTGTCCAGCAGCCTGCCCGGACCGATGATATCGCCCCACCATTCGGCCACGCGCGAGCTGCCGGTGAGCGCGTGACAGACGAGGATGACCGGCGCCCGCTCGTGGGGCTGGCCGTAGAACGTGGCAGCGATGCGCACCGACGAAAGCACGCCGCCGTGTTTGAGGCGAAAGCCACCGGCCGGCGCGAGCGTCGCAAACGCGTCGTGGTGTTTCAATGCCGGCATCGCCGTCTTGGTCACGGCTCTTTACGTGGTCGAGATGAGCGCTCGCTGCCGGCGAACACCCGCCACGCCGGATCGCGCAGCGAGCGCGTCGTGCAGGTCGCCGACGATCGCCGATGCCGTCGCCTCGCGTCCAGCGCCGAGACCTCCGAGCAAGACCGGCCCGGCATGGCGAGCGACGATGAGAAACGCGTTTTCCGCGCCGCGTGGCGACGCGAAGGGGTGCGCGAGAGGCAATTCGGCCGGCGCGACCGCGGCCTCGACCTCGGTGCCATGCCGGCGCGCCCACGCTTTGAGCTTGATGCGGTTGCCGCGGCGGCGCGCCTGCGCGATGTCGTCCGGCGTGATCTGCCGGATGCCGCGCCGCGGAATAGACTCCCAGCGCGGCCACTGCCCGAACGCGGTCGCGATCAGAATGGCGAGCTTGTGCGCCGCGTCGATGCCGTCGATATCGGTGCTCGGGTCCGCCTCGGCGAATCCGGCGCGCTGCGCGGCGAGCACCGCATCGTCCATCGAGAGGCCCTCTTCCATGGCTGACAGCACGAAGTTGGTCGAGCCGTTGACCACGCCGCCGACCTCGAGTATCTGGTCATGAGCGGCAAGATGCCGCAACGTGCGGATGACCGGGATCGCGCCTCCGACTGCCGCTTCATAGGTCAGAGTCGTCTGATGTTCGCGCGCGATGTCCGCCAGGCGCGCGCCGTGAGCGGCGATGAGCGCCTTGTTGGCCGTGATCACGGGCACGCCACGGCGCAGCACCGCCTCGACATAGCCGGCGGCAGGCTCGACGCCGCCCAAACATTCGATGACGACGTCGTGTCGCGGGTCGTCGAGCACGCGTTGTGCGTGAGTCGTCAGACGCGGATAGACGCTTTCAGGCCGGCGCGGCTTGGCGAGATCGCGCACGAGCACCGCGCCGAGGCGCGCGTGCGTCTCGCACGCTGAAAATCCGGCGAGCAAGCGCTCCGCGACACCGCCGCCGACGACCCCGCATCCCAGCAACCCGACCAAAGCCGATCCGTCTTCTTCCAATTATCATTCCCCGATCGCCGCCTGCAATGGCGGCAGAAACGAAACAGCCCCTCGCTTTTCCGGTGAGGGGCTGCGCAAGGCGTTTGTGTTAGTCCGCTCTACTCTTCGCGCATGCACCGCGACCGGAACTCTCGGCGAGTCCCCGTCATCATGGTGCAGCACGTGCGGCGGCGTTTCATAGTGCGGCCCATGATAGCACAGCACGTGTGTGGTGTCAACGCAATGGGGGCAGTCGTCAGGCTAGCTTAAGGCCCGAGGTCGCTTTCGTCTGCTCATCGTGGTAGCGGATAAGCTCGTCGAACCCCGGAGCGACGCTTTCCACGCCGATAGTCTTGACGAAGCGGCAGGTCGCCAACAACGCGATCTTCGCTTCATAACCAGCCAGCCAGCGATCGTAGCGCTCTTGGACTTGGGGCGTCTCGAATGGGAATTCGACCGGCGGGTTGGACATGCGGCAGCGCCAGGGTTTTGGGGTGAGGCGCGCACGGAACGAATCCTGCGAACGGCACAAGCGCACGTATAAAGGATCGGAGCCGAACTCGGCGAGCAGCGACTCGGCATCGGGATCGCCGGCTTTGAACGGCGCGTTGGTCACGATGAGGCGATGGCCGCCGGCGGTCTCGTACACCCGCGCAGACAGATCGTGCCGCTGCACGACGTTCTTCACCGCGTCGAGCGTCGCCGCATCATCGGCGGGCTGCTCTTGCGCCTTCGGCTTGCTGAACAGCGACGAGAATATCGTGCCGAGCGTGGGGGCGCTGCCCTGATATCCGGGGCGATCGATGTCGACGAACATGAGCTGGTCGGTGTTGAGCACGAGCGCGCCGTATGCGTTTCGCGTCACGATCGCAGACGCGCCGCCGCCGTCTGCCCCGAGCCGTTGCACGACAGGTTCGGGCAGGGGTTTTTCGGCGTAGGGATACCGGTGTTTCGTCGTAAGACCCGACGCGACGCGATCCGCGACTTTGCTCGCGAGGTCGAGGGCGCACTGATACGCCGCCTCGACGCTGTCATCAGACCATCCGCGCGCGGAGACTTTGAACACCTTGCCCTTTCGCGAAACCGATTGCGCTTGTGCGCGCGTCCAAAAGCGGGCGAGCCTCATGCGGCAATCGTGCAGCGTGCGGTCGCCCAGTTCCTGCGGGGAATCCGGCACATCGCCTAAGAACCGAACTGCCGCCGACGCTCGGAGAGAAAAGATGAGACAAACCGATCGCTTCCTGCTCATTGCGCTGACGTCGATGGCGCTGACGTCCTTCTGCGCGGATCGCGCTGCGGCGGCAGAGCCAGACACTGCGAGTCTCTTGCAGCCGTTGCAAGTATTCGCGGCGGCCTACAATCGTGCCGATTGCACGTTTCCCGCAGACGCCTACACAGACGACGCGACGACGATCGATGAATTTGCGCCCTTCTCGTGGCAGGGGCCGAGGGCGGCGCGCACGTGGTACGCGGCCACGACCAGCTGCGACAAGGAATCGGACTATCAGCAGTTCCTCGCCGAGCACCAGGTCTTGACACTCGGTGCGCTTGCAACGGTTCGGCAGGAGGGGAACCACGCATTCGTCGTCATCGCGACCAAGCTCACATTCCAAGCAAAGGGCCGGACGTACTTACAACATTTGTATTGGACCGTGTCGGAGATCCAGGCCGCTCAGGGCTGGCGCATCGACGCCCAGGGATGGGCGCTCGTGGACGAGGCCCCGATGAAAATAGATGTCAATAACGCGCGCTATGTCGAAAATGGCGAGCGGTCCAGCGACCGATAACCGATCGCCTCAGCCACGTGTTCCGGTGCGATCACCGGTGCGTTCGAAAGATCCGCGATGGTGCGCGCCACACGCAGGATCCGATCGTGCGCGCGGGCCGAGAGATGAAGTTTGGAGACAGCGGCGGCGAGCAGTGCTCGGCAGCGATCGTCCAGCGCGCAATGATCGCGCAGCAGTTTCGCAGGCATTGCCGCATTTGCGCCGGTGCTGCCTAAGCGCGAACGTTGGAGGCGCCGTGCCGACTCAACCCGCGCGCGAACTGTGGCTGACGGCTCAGCTCTGAACGTGCGCGACATGTCGTCGTACGGCAGACGCGGCACTTCGACGTGCAGGTCGATGCGGTCGAGCAGCGGGCCGGAGATCTTCGACAGATAACGCGAGATAGCGACCGGAGAGCACGAACAGCCGTGCAGCGGATCGCCGCTGTAACCGCATGGACACGGATTGAGACTGGCGAGCAGCATGAACGCGGCCGGAAAAGTTATCGCGCGTCCGGCGCGGCTGATGCTGACGACGGCGTCCTCCAACGGCTGGCGCAGCACCTCGAGCGCCGAGCGCGGAAATTCGGGCAGCTCGTCCAGGAACAAGACGCCGCGATGCGCGAGCGACACCTCGCCGGGCCGCGGACTCGAGCCACCGCCGGCCAACGCAATCGCGCTGACCGTGTGATGCGGCGCGCGAAACGGCCGCGAACGCACGAGCTTCGAGCGGTCGCGCAGCAATCCGCTCACGCTGTATAGGGTCGTGACCTCGAGCGCTTCATCGGAGGTCATCGCCGGCAATATCGAGGGCATGCGGCGCGCGAGCATCGTCTTGCCGCTGCCGGGCGGACCGACGAACAGCAGATTGTGGCCGCCGGCGGCCGCGACTTCCATCGCACGCTTGGCGCGCTCTTGGCCTTTCACGTCTTCGAGATCTTCTTCAACGGCGCGGACGCCTTCGTCCGCAACCATGTGGGCGCGGCCATTCGAGGGCACGCCCGGCGCGCCGCGTCCGAGCACGACGTCGACCGCTTGCGCGAGCGTTCGCACCGGATACAGCGTGAGACCGTCGACGAGCGCGGCCTCAGCCATATTGTCGGCCGGCACGATGAGGCGCCGGTGGCTCGAACGCCGCAACGCGACCGCGATCGGCAGGACGCCGCGCACCGGCTTGACGGCACCGTCGAGCGCGAGTTCGCCGACGGCCACGACGTCGCGCAAGCGGCGCGCGTCGATCTGCTGGTCCATGCCGAGGATCGTCAGCGCGAGGGCGACATCGAACGCCGCGCCCTCCTTGCGAACGTCGGCCGGCGCGAGGTTCACCACTACCTTATAGGTAGGGAAAAGGAAGCCGGACGAACGGATGGCGGCGTTGACGCGCTCTTTCGATTCTTGGATCGAGCGGTCGGCGAGACCGACGATGTGGATGCCGACGTCGGTGGTGGGAATGCCGACGACTTCGACCCGGACGACGTACGCGTCGATGCCGCGCACCGCCGCGCAGTAGCCGATGGCGAGCACAACCGTCCTATCACAGATGGTAGGCAGGACGTCAAGCATGCGTCGCGCCGGGACGCCCTACCCCGCCACGACGCGGGAGAAAGCGCGGGCGCGGGTGAAGGCCCGGGCCACAACCCGCTCCGAGGAAAGGAAAGACAGTCCGATGTTGACTCGCCTTACGTTTGTCGCCGTTGCGGCATTGGTGCTCCTCTCGGCCAGCGTCCCCACGCGAGCCGACACGCTGACCAAAGACCAGCAGGACGTGCGTGCGCTGTATACGGCGTTCATGGGTGCCCAGAACCAGCACGATCTGCCCGGCACGCAGAAGTTTCTCTGGGATAATCCGAATCTTGTGTGGCTGACCGTCGGCGGCCCGATTTTCGGTATGACGGCCGTGACCAATCACCTGAAGCAGCTGTTCTCGGGCGTCTGGAGCGCCAGCCCGGACTACACCAACACGAACATCGTGATGCGCACCGCGACGACGGCCGACGTCATCGCGCCGGTCAACATCACCGCAACGGTTGGCGGCACTCCGTATACCGCGAAGTCAGTCGTGGTGACGATGTGCATCAAGACGGCTGACGGCTGGCGAGTCGCCGGCGTCGTGCCGGTAGCGGCGGCCGTCAAGAACTACTAGACGATCGGCTTCGAGTTCTCGCGGCGGAAGCATCGAACGATGCTTCCGCCTTAGTTTTTCCTGAGCTTGGGGTTTCTCTGAGAACGCAACGACACGCCTCCGCTTGACGTAACCACAGTGGAGGTTGATACCATGACACACAGCAAGACCTTCCAACCGATCGCCCGCTCGTTCGTCGCCGCCACCTTGGCGCTGATCGTCGCGGCTTCGATGACTCGACCCGTCCTCGCCGACGGCGCAGCATCGACGCGCAACATCATCCTCGGTGCAGCGGCAGTCGTGGCAGGCATCGTCATCTCCGACAACGTCCATCACAAACAGGTCGCCGCGAACACGATCGTCGGCTACACGCGCGACGGGGGGACCGTGTACGCGGACGGCCGCATCGTGTATCCGAACGGCACTGTGCTCTACGCCGGCAACAACGGCACGCCGTGCTCGTGGGATGGGTCGCAGCAATACTGCGGCAGCACGCCCGCGGTCTACTACCCGAACAGCGGCTATGGCTATCAGAACAACGGTTACAATTATCAGCCGACACCGGTCTACAATAACAACTATCAGTACGTCCGCACCAACGGCCGGTCCGACGCCGATGACCGCTACGACCGCGACGACACGCGCAACTACCACTACTACAACACATCTGACGCGAATCGCTATCGCAACGGCAACCCGCAGTGGAACGGCCAGCGCACGGTCGGCCAGCGTGGCAACTGGGCGTGGCAGAACAACAACTGGAATGGCCAGGGGCGGGACCACTAGCATCGTCGCACCGTAAAGCACGGACATCCAGCCAGCCGCGGCGTACGAGCCGCGGCTGGTTTTCTCGCGCGCAACGCATAACATATGAAGATGGCTCCACTGCAAAAGCTCATAGTCGGCACCTTCATCGTCCTTGCGCTCACCCTGGTGATTGGGAGCGCGTTCCTATTCCCAGCTCTTGCGGCGCGCGGACGGTTCATGGCTGACGCGTCGTGTTCGGACGTGACGCCGAGGAGCGCGAAGCCTGCTGCAGAGGGGAGCTGCACCTCGGTGCCGGCGTTGGTCACCGGAAAATACCGGCGCGACCTTGGCCGCGGGAGATCCGACCTGCATGTCACGTTTGCGCAGACGGGGATCTCGCGCGACGTGGCGCTCGGCTTGAGCTCGGCGGCGGCGTGGCAACAGTCACAGTCCGGCCAGTCCGTCAGAGTGATCTATTTCCAGGGCCAGCCCGTCTGGCTGGCAAGCGGCCTCGCATTGGTGCAGACGGCCGCCAATCCGAACTTCATCGTGTTCAAGACGATGCTGGCCCTGGCGATCGCGCTCCCGACGCGCCGCCGGTGACAGCCCGGACGTTTGACCGGCTCGTCGAGAAGCTATCGTTTGGCGACGATGTGCAACGGGCCCGAAGCGCGGACGCCGCTGAAAAGGCGAGCTCGAAACGGCCCGAGCTGCTCGCGCGCCACAAACGGGCGCTGCTCCGACTGCTCGCGCGCGAGCAGCGCAAAGAAGTGCGTTGGCACCTTGCGCAAATGCTGCCACGGCTGTCATTGTCTGCGGCCGAACGGCGCGATGCGGCGCGGGTCCTCATGCGCTGGTGCAATACCGATCCAAGCGCGATCGTGCGCGTGTGCGCGCTCCAGGCGTTGTGCGGGTTGGCGGACGTCGACGCGCGATTTCGGGCGGCAGCGCTCCGACATGTGAGCAAGGCGCTTGCAGGTGGCAGCCCGGCGGAGAGAGCTCGGGCGCGCCGGCTGATCGCTCGCCTGCGCGCCCGGGGTTGAATCCGATTTTTGCGGTTTTTTCGAAAGGCCGGTTCCCGGGAATTGCAGCACCGCGCCTCGTAATCGCACGCTGATGGTGCTCGCGCACGTGTCCTTAATGGCTTTAGGCGGGCTTAACTATCCCCGCGTTCTCTATCCACATATCCACACAAACCGGAGCGAAGCGTGTGGATAGGAGCGCCGCGGCTTTCTCGAACGCGCATGCGACCCGTATCGTTCGGCAGGACGAACGCGGCCGCCTCAGGAGGTTGATTTGAAACAGCGTGGCCTTCGGATTCTGGCGATCGCCGCGGCGATCCTGACGTTGGCGAGCTGCTCTAAGAGCTCGTCGCCCACGGCCGCGCAAAGCCCCGGCACGACGGCGAGCGCCGCCGGCAACGTGTCCGGCTCGAAGAGCATCGGCGTTTCCCTGCTCGACCTGCAAGCCCAGTTCTATCAAGCGATGGAGCAAGGCATGAAGGACGAGGCGGGCAAGTACGGCTACACGATCGTCTTCACCGACGCCAATCACGACCAGGCCAAGCAGACGTCGCAAGTCGAGGACTTCCTCAGCAAGCACGTCGACGTCATCATTCTCTCCCCCGCGGACTCCAAAGCGGTCGGACCCGCGATCGTCGAGGCGAACAACGCAAAGGTGCCGGTGTTCACCGCCGACATCGCGAGCACGGCGTCGCGCGGCACGGTGGTCTCGCACATCGCGTCCGACAACATCCAAGGCGGCCAAGTCGCGGCAGATCTGCTCGGCGCGGCGCTCAACGGAAGCGGAACCATCGCGATCATCGACGAGCCCGAAGTCACATCGGTGCAAGATCGCGTGAAAGGCTTCAAAGATGAGCTCGCCGCGAAGTATCCCAACGTGCATATCGTCGCCGACCAGCCCGCAGGCGGAGAACGCGCGATGGCGGCGTCGGTCACCGACAACCTGCTGCAGCGTTTTCCGAGTCTCGCCGGCATCTTCGGCATCAACGACGATTCGGCGCTCGGGGCGCTGGCCGCGGTGAAATCTGCCGGCAAAGTCGGCACGATCAAGATCGTCGGATACGACGCCAACCCCGAAGCCAGGACCGCGATCGACGCCGGCCAGATGGTGGGCGACCCCGAACAGCATCCCGATCAGATCGGCAAGCTGACGATCGACGCGATCCACGATTATTTCTCCGGCAAGACGCCGCCGGCGAAGATACCGGTCGCCGTCGGTTCGTACACGGGGCCAAGCACGGCGAAATAGGCGACATGCCGACAACGGACGCCTCCGCAGCGGCGCCGCCGTACCTGGTCCTGCGCGGGATCTCGAAGAGCTATCCGGGCGTGCGCGCGCTCGACGGCATCGATTTCGACGTGCGCGCCGGCGAAGTGCATGCACTGGTCGGCGAGAACGGCGCCGGCAAGTCCACGCTGGTCAACGTCCTGTCGGGCGCGGTGCGCGCGGACGCCGGCAGCATCGAAGTCGCCGGCCGCGACGTGACCATCACCGATCCGCGCCAATCAGAGGCGCTCGGCATCGCGGTGATCCATCAGGAGTTCAACCTGGTGCCGCAGCTCACCGCGGCGCAGAACATCATCTTAGGTCACGAGCCGGTGCGCGGCATCGCGATCGACGTCCGCGCAGCGCGCGCGCTGGCCGCGGCCGCGCTCGCACGCCTGGGCGTCGACGTGCCGCTCGACGCACCCATCCGCACGCTGTCGGTCGCGCAGCAGCAGATGATCGAGATCGCCAAGGCGCTCTCGGTCGAAGCGCGCGTGATCTTCATGGACGAGCCGTCGGCGGCGCTGACCGGCCAGGAGGTGGATCGCCTCTTCGCCATCATCCGCACGCTCACGGCGCACGGCGTCGGCATCGTCTACATCTCGCATCGGCTCGAAGAGGTGTTCCAGATCGCCGATCGCATCACGGTGTTCCGCGACGGCCGGCTTATCGAGACCAGGCCGCGTGCCGACTTCACGCAAGACGACGTCATCAGGCTCATGGTCGGGCGCGCGCTGGACGCGCATTACCCGGCGCTGCCGCCGGATCCGCCGCACGACACGCCGCTGCTGTCGGTGCGCGGGCTGACGATGCCTGGGCGCATCGCCGATGTCGACCTCGACGTCTATGCCGGTGAGATCTACGGCATCGCAGGCTTGGTCGGATCGGGCCGCACCTCGCTGCTGCGCGCGATCTGCGGCGCCGACCGCTTCGCTTCGGGCACGCTGACGCTTGCGGGCAAGACGCTGCACCTGAAAAGTCCGCACGACGGCATCGCCGCCGGACTCGCGCTGGTCACCGAGGATCGCAAGACGCAAGGCTTGGTGCTGGGCATGTCGATCCGCGAGAACGTCACCTTGCCGCATCTAGCGGACTTCTCCGAGTTCGGCGTCATCGAGCGAGGAAAGGAGACGGCCGCCGTCGCAGGCCTGGCGGCTGAATTACGCGTGCGCGCGCGGTCGATCGAACAGGCCGTGCGTTCGCTTTCGGGCGGGAATCAACAAAAAGTCGTGCTCGCGAAGTGGCTGTTGGAACGGGCGACCGTCATCTGCTTCGACGAACCGACGCGCGGCATCGACGTCGGCGCTAAAGCCGAGATCTACGAGCTGATGGTCTCGCTTGCGCGATCGGGGACCGGCATCATCATGGTCTCGTCCGAGCTGCCTGAAGTCCTGGGCATGTCGATGCGCATCGGCGTCATGCGAGGCGGCCGGCTGGTGCGCGAGTTCGCGCGCGGCGAAGCCACGCCCGAGACGGTGATCCGCCTGGCGACGGGCGCCGCATGAGCACACCGCTTGCGCCGATAACTCCGCCCAGCGCGCAAGCCGCCGAAACAGCGGCTGCCAAAGCGGCGGCCGTCAACCGGCGCAACGCGGCGTGGCGCGCCGCCGGCCTCATCGCCGGCCTCGCGGTGCTGCTGGGCCTGCTGAACGCGCTGACCCACGGCGACTTCCTCGCGCCCGGCAATGTCATCAACGTGCTGCGCCAGATATCGGTGAACGCGATCCTGGCTTCCGGCCAGACATTCGTCATCATCACCGCAGGCATCGACCTCTCGGTCGGCTCGCTCATCGCGCTCACCGGCGTGCTGATGGCGGGCGTGCTGGCGGGAGAATCATCGGCTGCGCTCGGCGTCGTGCTGGCGACGCTCGTCGGCGTCGGCGTCGGCGGTGCCGCCGGCTCCATCAACGGCCTGCCGGTCGTGCGCTTCAACCTCCCGCCGTTCATCACGACGTTGGCGATGATGCTGATGGCGCGCGGCGCCGCGTTCTTGTTCACGGGCGGCCGGCCGATCGAGATCGACAATCAAGCCTTCAACTTCATCGGCAGCGGACTGATCGGTATCGGACACATCTTCAATATCCCGGGCATCCCGGTGCCGGTCATCATCATGCTGGTCGTCGTGCTGGCCGGCAACTTCGTGCTCACGCGCACGCGCTTCGGGCGTTACGTCTATGCGATCGGCGGCAACGAAGAAGCCGCCCGGCTGTCGGGCGTCAACGTGTTCGGCGTCAAACTGTCCGTCTACATCATCTCCGGGGCGCTCGCCGGCGTCGCCAGCCTGCTGCTCGCCGCGCGCCTGAACTCGGGCATCCCGCAATCGGGCCAGGGCTACGAGCTCCAGTCGATCGCCGCCGTTGTTGTCGGGGGCACGTCGCTGATGGGCGGGCGCGGATCGCTGGTAGGCACGTTCGTCGGCGCGCTGCTCATCGGCATGCTGTATAATCTCATGAATCTGCTGAACGTCCAGTCGTACGCGCAGGAAGTCGTGCTGGGCGCGGTGATATTGGCAGCGGTACTGCTCGACGAGCTGCGCAAGCGCTACTTCGCGTCAGGATAAGGAGACATGGCGGAACATATCTGGGAGCGGTTGGACCCGATGGTAGCGCGCTGGAAGAAATTCACCGGTCCGGACGACGCCGAACGCCTCGCGGCGGTCGAGCACTCGCTCACGCCCGAGCTGCAGCGCCTGCTCAAAGAGTTCGACGAGGTGTGCACCGACATCGACTCCTATGTCAGCGCGCTGGAGAAGAAATACGGCGTGTTCGAGACCGGCGATCTCGGCGCGGACGCAACGCCCGATCCCAAAGATGTGACGCGCCACCAATCGCTGCTCGCGCTGCGCCAGGCGTACAGCGACGCGGGCGCGGAGCTCGACGACCGCACGGCGACCGGCGAGGTCTAGGCAGCGCCGAACCTAGCGGATCAGGTGTGCCAGGTCGAGTCCGGCAGCGTGATGTCCACTTGCACGTCGGTATACACTTCGTGCCGCGCGACCATCCCGGCGGTGTCGTATTCGGTGAGCTCGACGGGCAGGCCGTTCGCGCCAAGAGTCATGACCTCTTTGGCGATGCCGTCGTCCTGCGCAGGGTCCTGCGGTACGCCCGTCATCGTGAACCGCTCTCCGGCGACCGTGACGTCGGTCGATTTCCATTTGATCGACTTGATCTCGTCGAGGTCCGCGCCGAAGCTGGCCTGAGCGATCGTGCGCCCGCGCATAGTGGTGGCGATCTTGTTGTGGATGTTCAGGTTCAGATGGATGATCGAGAGGAAGCCGCCCTGATGCCCGTTCACCGTGTCGCCGCCCTGCCATACGGCCGCGCTGCCTTTGCCGTCGCCGCCGACGATGTCGAGCCGCACCGACGTCGGCTTTTGGACTTTGATGACGTAGACCCGGTCCTGGACGCGGCCGTTGAGGTACTCGCGCGACGTGATCGTGCACTGATACGTCTTGAGCGCATCCCAGGCGGTTTGGTACTTCGCGATCCACTGTTCTGAGGTCATCGGCGCGCCGGGCGAACCGGCGGGTGAGGGCGCGGGCGACGCGGCGCCCATGAGGACGACCGAAGCGGCCATCAGGCCGGCCGCAGCGTCGATCACGCCCAAAGGTCTCATCGCCATCATTTCCCCTTATCCGCGACCATGTCGGCCGGCGCGACGCTCAGTATGCTTTTCGCGTCGATGCTGGATACGCCGATCAGCACGTCGGTCGTCGTATGCGTGGTCACGAACTCGATCGCTTTGGCGAGCGGCGCGCCCGCATAGCCGTGTTCGCGATACGTGCCCATGACGATAAGGCTAGCGCTCTCTTCCTGCGCCGCCCGGAGGATGGCAGTTCCCGTCTGGCGGTCGCGAATCATGCGCGTTTCGATGTCGACTCCCGCCTTGCGGGCGACCTCCTCGGCGGCGTTCAACGAAGCGAGCGCACGCCGCTCGGCTTGGGGCAGATCGGCCTCGATCGGCAGCGTGTACGGCACTTCGATCACGTAGATGGCGACCACGGTCGCCTGCTGCCGCTTGGCCATGCGGGCGGCAAGCGCCATCAGCACGAGCGAGTTGATGTCGGTCGAGAAGACGACCAGCACCTTGCCTGAGATCTCACTGGCCTGCGTGGACGCGGTCTGCGCGATGAGCGCCGAGCGGCTCAGCGCCGGATGCAACATCCAATACAGCGTCGAGCTCACTGCGCCGACGACGACCAGCGCGATGACGATGCCGAGCGGGTCCGGCGTGATCACGAGAGCCTCACGGGCGCGCCGGTCCGCGCGCTGCGCGCAGGTAGATGAGCCCACGCCACAGCGCGGCCGCGATGAGCAAGGCCAGGACCAGATAGGCGAAGGCGGTATCGCTCGAAGGCGGTGCGATGACGGTCAAGCGCACCAGCGCGATGATGCCCAGCGCGGCGATGGCGAACGAGGTGAAGATCTTGAAGCGCAGGCGGCCGGACGCGAGCATGTCAGCGCTCGCGCTCTTCGATGACGATGTCGATCGCTTCGCGATAGGAGCGCTGCGCGCCGTCCGCATCGCCGCCGCGCCCCGCCAGGATGCCGCGTTCCATCAGCGCCAGCGCTTCCGCGTACGTGCTGCGCGAGAGCGCGTTCTGCGACGACGTCGCCTGCGGCAAGGTCGTCGACCAGCCGGGACCGCCGCGTTCGCGCGCTGCCTCGAGCGCGGCGCGCAGCGATGGTGCGTCCGGGAAGCGGCGTTGGGGTTCGCTCTCCAGCAGGCGCACGACGATGCGGTCGAGCTCGGGCGGGATGGCCGGGTTGAGCAGGCGCGGCGGCCGCGGCACTTCGTTCACGTGCGCAATCATCGTCGAGACGAGATCCTCGGATGATTCGGCGAACGGCAGCGATCCGGTCACCAGCTCGTAGATCAGCACGCCGACCGAGTAGAGATCGCTCGAGCGGTCCCCGGTCTTGCCCATGAAGCGCTCCGGCGGCAGGTACGCGACCGTGCCGACGATCTCGGAGCTTTGCGACAGATTGCCGACGTCGGACATGCGCCGCGCAAGCCCGAAATCGGTCACTTTGACGACGCCGTCCTCGCCGACGATGACGTTGCCCGGCTTGATGTCGCGATGCACCACGTCGTGCTCGTGCGCGAACGCGAGCGCGCCGACGACCTGCAGCACGAGGTCGACCGCGCGCGCGACGGTGCAGGCGCTGCGGTCGATGTCGCGGATCGTCGCGCCATGCACGCACTCCATGATGATGTACGAGATGTGCGAGTCCATGCCGACGTCATAGACCGCGACGATGTTCGGATGGTTGAGCCGAGCCATCGCCTGCGCCTCGGCGAGAAACCGGCGATTGACGTCGTCCGAGTGCGCCGCGAGCACCTTGATGGCAACTTCGCGCTCGAGCCCGTGGTCGTAGCCGCGGTAGACCTCGCCCATCCCGCCCGAGCCGATGCGTTCGACGATGCGATAGCGGTCGGCCAAGACCGCGCCGGGCTGCAGCTGCATCAGATCGCTTCGAACGCCGCTTTGAAGTGCGTGATCTCGGTCCGGGCCGAGGTGCGCATGACGCTGATGACGTCGAACCGGATGCGCGGGAAGACGCGCCCCGAGAACGCGAGGTACGATTGCGCGGCGCGCGCGACGCGCGCCTGTTTGAGCGGCGTGACGGCCTCGATCGGCGCGCCGCGGCTCAGGGTGCGCCGCATCTTGACCTCGATGAAGACCAGCGTGCCGCCGTCAAGCGCGATCAGATCGATCTCGCCGCCGCGGCAGCGGAAATTGCGCTCGAGCACGTGATAGCCGCGGTCGCGCAGGAACGTCGCAGCGGCCGCTTCGGCTGCGCTGCCGGCGGCAACGGTCGAGACAGCCTTGCCGCGCGTCACAAGGCATCGCTCTCGTACATGAACTTGAGCCGCGGCGAGACCACCGGCATGAACGAGCGGCGATGGATGGCGCACGGACCCAGCCGGTCGAGCGCGTCGAAGTGCGATGCCGTGCTGTAGCCCTTGTGCTCGGCGAAACCGTAACCCGGATACTCGGCCTCCATGCGCGACATGAAGGCGTCGCGCGCGACTTTCGCGACGATGCTCGCCGCGGCGATGGCGGCGGACTTGCGGTCGCCGCCGATGATCGGCGATTGGGGAAACGGGCAGCCCGGGATCGACAGCGCGTCGACGAAGACGCGGCATGGCGCTTGGCTCAAGCCCGCCAGCGCTCGGTTCATCGCCACTTTGGTCGCCGCCAAGATGTTGATGCGGTCGATCTCGTCGGGCTCGACCCAGCCAAGCGAGACGCATACCGCCTGCGCGCGGATGGCCGCGTCGAGATCGACGCGGCGCAGCTCGGTCACCTGCTTGCTGTCGTTGAGGAATTCCAAGCGCAGCGGCGCCGAGATGATCACCGCGCCCGCGACCACCGGCCCGGCCAGGGGACCTCGCCCGACCTCGTCCACGCCGCAGATGTAGCGAGCGCCGCTCTCCCAAGCGGCGCGTTCGTAGGCGTGCAACCGACGAAGACGCTGACGTTCTTTGGGGGTCACGAAGCCTCTCTCGGAAGTTCGAACGTGAAGCGGCCGAGCGTGCCTGCGCGGAATTCGACGAGCAGCGTGCGGGCAGCCCCGGCGCGGTCGACTTCGCCGCCTTTGCGCAGCATCCCGCGCGCGCGCGCGAATTCTTCGATCGAAACGCGCGCAGCGGCGTGAGCGGGCCCATGCTCTTTCAGCCACGCGCCCAGACGTTCGACGACCGCTTCGGGATCGTACGCGGTCTCCGGCAGACATCCGCACGCGGCGAGCTGCCACGCCGCATCGCGATCGACGATCTTGGGCGGCAGCACGCCCGGCGTATCAAGCAGCTCGGTGCCCGGCACAAGCGCGAGCCACTGAGCGTGGCGCGTCACGCCAGGCCGGTCCTGCGCGCGCGCGCGCTTGCGCCGGCTCAGCCCGTTGATGACCGACGACTTGCCGGTATTGGGAGCGCCGACGACCGCCACGTGCAGCACGGCGCGGCGCCGCGGCGCGCTCGCGATAGCGGTGCGCACGGCGCGCAGCGTCGCCGCATTGGTGCCCATCGTCGCGTACGCCGGCCACTGCGCGCGCAAGGCGCGCACCCACGCCGTGGTCGCACGCGGATCGGCGAGATCCTCGCGGTTGAGCACGATGAGACGAGGCTTGGCGCGCAGCTTGGGGTGCAATCCTGCGACGGCCGTGGCGGCGGGCACGCGCGCGTCGCGCACCTCGACGACCAGGTCGATAAGACCGGCGAACTCATCGAGTGCGCGCATGCCCGCGGCCATATGGCCGGGGAACCAGCTCGCGGCGGCCTTGTCCTTAGCGGATGAGCGCGGCACGGTTGAGCGGCCATACGACCAGCTGGGCCCGGCCGATGATCGCCGTGCGCGGCACGGCGCCGAACGCGCGCGAGTCGTCGGACTCGGCGCGATTGTCGCCGAGCACGAAATACGAGCCTGCCGGCACGCGCAGCGCGGGCGAATTCGCGGCATCGGGCTTGGATAGGTACGGTTCGGGCAGCTGCAGGCCGTTCACGATGACTGCGCCGCGTGTGATCGCGACCGTCTCGTTGGGCACACCGATGACGCGTTTGAGATAGACTTCTTCTCCGTCGGCGCCTGCGTGGATGAATGCGACGACGTCGCCGCGCTCGATCGGGTAGAGCGCGTGGTCGAACAGCGGGCGATCGCCGCCGCCCACGCGCAGATCGTACGCGAGCGTGTTGATGACGACGTGTTCGCCGGCGCGCAACTGCGGTTCCATGGAGTGCCCGCTGACCTGCGGCAGGCGAACGAAGAACAGCGCGAGCAAGATGAGCAACGCAGCCGCTTCTGCCGCGAGTTTCGCGGCGCGGACCAGCGCGCGGATGAACGGAGAGGGGGTTGCAAGCTCGCCCGGCAGCGGCTGGGGAACGGCATTGGCGTCCGCGACGATGGCATACGCAGCGGTCGGATCGAGTTGACCGCCACCGTGCCATCGAGGAGCCGGCTGTCGCACGGAATGACGTGTTCCGTGCGCGCGGCCGCGCGCCCTTGTCGCGGCGCGCAGCGAAGGGCGCGCGTGCGGGTGGCGGCAAACATCCCGCGGATGGCGGTTTCGAACCCGGCACGCAGCATTTTCGCCGAACGAAGCTTTTCGCTCTACTATGCGGGGCAGCTGTTGAGCTATTTCGGCGATGGATTGCGCGCGCTTGCCATCCCGTTGCTGGTCTTCAATCTCACCGGGTCGGCGCTCACGCTCGGCGTCACCTACGCGCTCGAGTTCTTGCCGTTCTCGCTGTTCGGATTGGTCGGCGGATCGCTGGCCGATCGGCTGGACCGGCGCCGGCTCATGATCGGCTGCGACTTCGTGCGCTTCGCCATCATCGCGCTCTTCGCGGTGCTGTTCTGGCGCCACGCGCTGACGCTGCCCGTGCTGTACGTCGGCATCGTCATCGTCTCGATCGCGGCCGCCATCTTCTTGGGCGGGCAATCCACCAGCATCCCGTATCTGGTCGGCGGAGAGCGATCGGGGAGAGCGGTGGCGGCGCTTATCGCCGCCGAGCAGACCTCGAACCTCATCTCGCCGCCCTTGGGCGGCTTGCTGTTCGCCCTGGGCGGCGCGCTGCCGGCGCTCATCGTCAACGCATTCACCTATCTGACATCGCAGATCTCACTGCTGCTGGTGCCCAGCATGGGGCCGGACAACCCCGGCTCGCTGCCTTCGATGCGCGAGATCTGGGCCGACATCGCCGAGGGCTTCCGCCTCATGCACGACGATCGCGCGATGCTGGCCGCTGCGTACTGCAGCCTCTTGCTCAACCTGTTCGGCATGATGGCGATGGTAGTGTACATCCCGTTCATCAAACTGGAGTTCCACGCCAGCGATGCGCAAGTCGGCCTGAGCTACGGGGTGCTGGCGCTCGGCTCGATCTCCGGCTCGCTGCTCGGCGGCGCCACGGTCGGCAAATGGCCGTTCGGTCCGGCCTTGCTGATCGCGTACGCGATCGACGGATTGATCTTCGTGCCGGTCATCTTCGCGCACACCTTGTGGTTCGCGGTCATCTTCTGGATGTTCGCCAGCGCCGGCGGTTCGTTCGAGGTGACGCAGATCATCAGCTGGCGCATGCGCGTGACCCCGCACGAGAAGATAGGGCGCGTCTTCGCGGCGGTGCGCCTGATCGCGCTGATCGGCGTCGTGCCGGGCACGCTGATCGGCGGCGCGCTGGCGCAGCTGCACGGGCCTCGCGCAGCGATCATCGTCTCGACCTTTGGTTTTCTCATCATCGCGCTGGGCGCCGCCGCCGTGCCCGCTCTGCGAAACGATCGGCGTTAGGAGGACCTTGATGACGCTGCGCGATCACGAGCTCAAGAACCGGCAATTCTGGGACCGGACAAGCGCCCAGTATCAAGCCAAGCCGGCGAGGACATCCCGGAATTCGGCTGCGGCGCGGCGCAGATGTTCCGCTCGTTCACGCGAGCGCCGAAGAGGTGCCGCGATCGCGCAGCCGCTTACCGGCGATCCGGTCAGACGAGGTGTACTATGAGAGACGAAGACGCTAGAAAACTAGCTGACGGCACGACACGCAGGAAGGTCACGCTAAAGAGCGGCGTGGTTCTCGACGGCGCGCTATCCCGAGCGGATGAGGGCATCTACAATGTCATGCCGCAACCGGACCTCTCGGGCGTCGTGCAAGGAGGTCTGTTGGCGGACATCCGCATCGAGGACATCGTCAATATAGCCTAGGTTAGCCTTCATCCACTGGGCCATCGACCCGCCACTTCGGCCGCGAGTATCGCGAGAATGAACAGACCAAGCATGGCGAGATCCGCGCCCATTGGACGATACAAATGCAACAATAGAATCCCGACGCCCACAATCGTCATGCATACAAGAAACCCCGCGCGGTCCTTCAGCGTTCGCGCCGTATGATGCTCGGGTTTACCTGGGCGTTCCAAATCGTGGCCCGCCCCTACCGATCCGCTGGCGTTATGTAGGGAGCGGGCAAGAAATGAAACACAATGCCGGCGTAGCGCGCGCGATGGCCCGGTGGGCCTCGGGAGCGGAATCATCGGCGACGATGAGCTCCAAGCGCGCCGTGTTCTCCTTGATGAATCTAGCCCCATTTGCTCAGCATCCCTAGCATCCATAATTTCACTGGCTTTCCATTGTCTTGCTACGAACTGCGGCGCTCTCGCGCTTCCTCGACCTCATCGCGGACGACGCTCGGCGCAGGCGGCACGTAGCAAGCCACTTATTCTTCCGCCGGTGTATTACAGTGATCGAGAGTCTCAATGGGGATCTCGCTGAGGCGGGCCTCTCCCCCGGGTGGCGCGCGCCGAACTCGTCGCCCGCCGAATTGCTCCGGTAGTATCCGGACTTCGAGTTCGTCGGCGCATCTCCGCATCTGTTCCGCGAAGATGGTTCGAATGGTCCAGGATTCGTAAGATTCGCCGGATTCTATTTCCGGACACGCCACTTCGCGATGAGTTCTCGTAGCTTGGCGTCTGCGTCGGCGAGTGCGCCCTCCAGCGTCTTGCCCAGCCTGAGGTAGGCAAACTCTAGCACTTCCGCCCTGGATCGTTGTATATCGTTTATTGCAAGTCTTATTTCATCCATTTCCCCATCATCCATAACCATGATCTCTCTCTGCTTCTTTGTCTTGGCTACGGACCCCGCCGCTCTCGGGCCTCCTCGACCTCGTCGCGGACGACGCTCGGCACAGGCGGCATGGTCGGTGTCGGCGCACTGGGCGCAATGGCGAGGACCTTATCGCGCTGGCCGAACGCAAGAACTGCGACGACTATGACGCCGAGCGTCAGCCATGCGGTGTTTCGGTAGTCGCCCACGAACGCGCTGAGAGCGGCGGCCAATGCGGCGATGATCACGGCGGCGAGAAGCCATGCGTTCTGGCGGCGTATGGTCGCGGCGACTGGCGAGTGCGTGAGTTGGGCTTTGACTTGCTGGAAGACCGACAGCGCAATCGGCCCATCGAACCACTCGCCGTAAACGCGCCACGGCTCCAACGCCTTGTGCAACGAGTGCTCGACGTTGATGCCCGGAAGGGGTCCGATGACCTCGGCCAGATACAACTGATCCGCGCTATCGGTTTGCAAGGTCTCGAGCCGGCGCAGGACGTTCTTGGCGCGACCTATCTTCGCGATGAGTCGGTTCGGGTTGATGATGCAGTAGGTTGAATCGGCTGACACGGTAATCAGAATATCGGCCCGCCGCACCGTTGAGTGCAGCGGGCCGCCTTCCTTGGCCTACGAGAAGCACGCCGGCGTCATCTCCACGTTCGTGGAACCATGTGACGCTGAACACACGGGCGAGGTTCTGCGCCAGATCCATCTGTCACGCTGGACCTTCTTTCCGTGAGCATCGAGTGGGTGAACATGTTCTCAGATGTGCGAGACGAGCCGAACGACAAAGAATTCTGAATCGCGCGGCATACGTTTGAGAACTTGAACGCGCATCACATCGAGATCCGCTGGCCCTTTGCTGCGGCCCGGGGGCCTATTCGCGTTCAACATGGCGACGCCGATCCTCGAGCTGTGCTGGAGCGACGAGGCCGACGAAGTGCAAGAGTCGCTGCAGCGCACCTACTTCGGCATGCGCGGCGGCGAAGACGAGGAGACCGTCGTGTTCCAATTGCCCTACGGGGAGTGGATCCGGCTGTTCCGGCATTGCGGCTTGACGGCTGAGGACCTCATCGAGATCCAGCCGCCGGATGACGCCGAATCCACGTACGGGGACTACGTGCCCCTAGGCTGGGCGCGCCGCTGGCCGGCGGAGCACATCTGGAAGCTGCGCAAGACCTAAGCCTACGAACTTAAGAAGATGATCTTGTCCGCATAGCGGATGCCCAGCTGCTGGTGGTACACGATCTTGACGTGCCGGCCGGGCTTGACGTCCTTCATCTGATATGTCGTCTTCCCATCGGTCGAGAAGACCTGGTCGAACGACGGCGCGAGCAGGAAGCTGAGCTCCATGCCGGCGCTGTTCTTGACCTTGATGTTGTTGGTGGAGACATGCGTCACAGTGCCGCTATAGGTGTCCGCGAGGGCAGGCGCGGTGGAAAACGAGACAGCGGCAGTGACGAGTATGAGCGCGCATACGACAAAGGCGATAGGGCGCATTGGCGGTCCTCCTCGGCCGGTCGAGCACCGGAACCCCGGGTTGCCGAGGAGGTTCGCGGGGTTAGCGGAGCGCGCCTACGTGTTTGGGCGGCCAGAACACGAAGAACGCGTGGCCCACGAATTGATCGCGCCGCAAGAATCCCCACAAATGGCTGTCGTCCGAATCGTTGCGGTTATCGCCCAACATGAGATAGTAGCCGTTAGGCACTCGATCAGGCGCCTGCCAGGCCGACTTGGGCGGAAGCTGCGAGCGCTGCGGATCCAGCGGCATGCCGTCCACGTAGATGCTGTAATCTTTGATCTCGAGATCGTAGTTGGGGCGCTGGCCTTTGGGCAGATACGGTTCGTCGAGCTTGACGCCGTTGCGATAGACATCGCCGTCTTTGACCTTGAACGTGTCGCCGGGCACCGCCATGACGCGTTTGATGAAATCGGTCGTGCCGAGCTGCGGGGGCGGCGCGAACACCGCGATCTGACCGTCCTTGGGATTCGACAGATGATATTGGACTTCGTTCGCCAGCAGAACGTCGTTGACGTCGAGCGTCGGCTCCATGGATCCGGACGGGATCCAAAACGTGCGCACGACGAATTGCATCAAGACCAGTGCGACGATACCTGCGACGATGAACGCGTCGAGGTACTCGCGGATAGCCACGCGCTGCTTGTCGTCGGGGATCGTCGCCGGACGCAAGCCGATGACGACACGGGCGACGAGCAGCAGCCCGATGATGAGGAAAAGAGCTCCTGGGCTCACTGCGTGGTTTGCTTCTGCTCTTTGATCCGTGTGGCTTTGCTGCCGACGCGCTCTTGCAAGTAGAAGAGCTTGGCGCGGCGCACGCTGCCGCGGCGCACGACTTCGATCTTCTCGATCCTGGGCGATTGCACCAAAAACGAGCGTTCGACGCCGACGCCATGCGACAGGCGGCGCACCGTGAAGCTGGCGCTGTGGCCGCCGAGGCGGCGCTCCACCACGACGCCCTCGAACGCTTGGATGCGCTCTTTATTGCCTTCGGTGACGCGCGTGTGCACTTTGATCGTGTCGCCGGGAGCGAAATCTACGGTGCGCTTAGTCGCGCTGCCCGGACTCACGAGGCTGGCGAGATTCATGATACCAATGTTCCTCTAGGGCCGTGAAAAAGGCGCCGTCCTCACGTTCGAGGCTCGACGCCGCAGCCATAACTGGATGCCTGAATGCGAACGCAAACCAGTATAACACGAGGCTTGCGAGCGCGACAAGCCTTCAGGTTGCAGGAGGCCCCTTCAGGTGGGCTTCTGGGACGCCGAGGTCCGGCCGGCGCGCTTGCGTGCGCTCGCGCGACTGTTCGCGGCGCCAAGCGCCGATCTTGGCATGGTCGCCGCTGATCAGCACCTCAGGGACCGCGATGCCGCGGAAGACCGCAGGCCGCGTGTAGTGCGGCCAATCCAGCGCGCCCTCGGCGAACGAGTCCTGCGCGGCGCTTTGCGCCGCTATCACGCCCGGCAGCAGGCGCACGCAGGCATCCACGAAGGCCAGCGCGGGGATCTCTCCGCCGGTGAGCACGAAGTCGCCGAGCGAGACCTCGACCGCCGGCACGAGATCGAAGAAGCGCTCGTCGATCCCCTCGTAGTGACCGCACACGATGACGAGGCGCGCCAGCCTCGACCAGTCCGCGGCCATCGCATGGTCGAAACGCGCACCGGCCGGCGACGGCACGATGACGCGCGCGCCGGCCGGCGGGCGCAAGTCGCCGCCGAGCACGTCCTCGAGGCACGCGATCAGCGGACCCAAGCGCATGACCATGCCCGCCCCGCCGCCGTACGGCGCGTCATCGGCGCGCTCGCCCGCCGGCACGTGCTGCCACAAATCGTGCACGCGGATGTCGACCGCGCTCTTGGCCTGCGCACGGCCGAGGATGCTGCCGGAGATGATAGGCTCGAAAAAGCCACGAAACAGCGTCACGATGTCGATGCGCATTGGGTCCAGCGGCTTTCGCAAGGAACCTGCGACGCCCTTCGAACGCGGTTTGCAAGCGCTTGCCGAACGTCAATACGACCTCGCGATCGGATTGTTCAGCGCCGCTGCCGGCGGCACGGATCGCCCCGCAGAAGCGCTGTCAAAGCGCGGCGTGTGCCACCTGCGTCTCAACGATACGCAGGCCGCCGCGGCGGATTTTGAGGCCGCGCTGCGCGCGGACCCGAAGCACGCCCCGGCGTTGACCAATCTCGGCAACCTCGCGCTCGAGGCTGGACGCTTAGACGAAGCACGAGCGCGCTACGAAGCCGCCATCGCCGCCGATCCCGACTACCCGCTCGCCCATCACAACTATGCCGTGCTGCTCAAACGCGAAGGCCGCATCGGCGAATCCGTGCGCGAGCTGCGCCGCGCCGCCAAGCTCGAGAACGGTTCGTTCTGGGATTTCCTATCCGGCCGCCGCCGGCGCGCCTAGTGCTTTGAGGGCTCGAGCACCTCGACCACCTCGGCCTTCTTGATGTCTTCCAGATACTCGAACAGTTGCGGCAGCGAGATGCGTTCGAGCGCGGTGTGCCTGGGCGACTTGCCTTCTTCGCCTTCATCGCGCATGTAGTAGCGCACGTCGAAGTCGCCGTGCTCTTCGGTGTAGAACGCGACCGCGTAGCCCTTGCCCTCGTCATAGATGCGCATGGCGTGGGGATTGACGATCTCGATCGAGTGCGCCGGATGCTCGGCGTCGAACAGCGTCACGATGAGCTCGTTCTGGCCGCTGACGTCCACTTGGCCCAGCAAGAAGACGTTCTTGACCGAGAAGAGCTGGCGCGTGGTCCTATGCCGCGCCGACATCTCATAGAAGACGTAGCGCCGCACGAAACGGGCGAGGATCTTCTTCAAGGTCGCGAGCGAAGCGACCGGATCCTCACGCTGACCCTTGGTGTAGAAGATCTTCAACGGGACCGTCCGGAAGGTGAAAGATTCGAGAGAATGGGCGTCCATTCGTGCGGCGGACGAGGGACGATGAAACGGGCTGGACGAACTTTGTCCGCACGCGTGAGAAAACCATGCTGAGCCCGTCCGACACCATCCTGATCTTCGTGGTCGCGCTGCTGCTCTTCGGCCCCGAGCATCTGCCGAAGATCGCGCGCCAGCTCGGCGATGCGATGCGTCATGTCCAGAACACGACGAATTCGTTCATGGCGGAGATGGATCGCGCCGCGGCCGCGGCCGACGTCGCGCCGCATCCGTCGCAAGCGCCGCCGCCGTGGTCGCAGCCGCCGGACCAGCTGCGCGAGCGCTCGATCGAAGAGTCGATCGCGGTCGAACTGCCGGGCGCGGAGCTGCACGCCGACGACGCGCCGCTGCATGCCGACGATGCGCTCGAGCTCCCGCAGATGGAACCGAAACCGGAAACCACGGACTAGTTGGAGTCAAGCCCCACAAAACGGCGCCACAGCGAGATCACTCTGTAGACGTAGTTCACCGTCTCGTCGTACGGCGGAATGCCGCCGTAACGGTCGACCGCGCCGGTGCCGGCGTTATACGCCGCGATCGCTCGCTCGAACCGGTCCTGCGGGTCCAGGTAGGCGTAATGCGCCAGGTTGCCCTTGAGCGTGAGCACGGTGCCGTGGATGTTCTGGTCTATGTCTTCGATGTCGGTCACGCCGTCGAGCGACGCTGTGCCAGGCATGAGCTGGCCCAGGCCGCGCGCGCCGGCGCTGCTGCGCGCCGTGCGGTCGAAGGAGCTCTCGGTGGCGACGATGGCGACGACGAGGCGCGGATCGACTTTCTGATCCCAGGACTCGCGCAAGATGGCGTCGACGATCTGCTCCGCTTCGGGCTCGTCGATGCCCGGATTGAAATAGCGGATGGCTGAGACGTAAGCGTGCATAGCCTCGGCGGGTTGGAGCGGGCGCAGCGCATGCGTGGCCGCCAGCGCCGGCCGGCCGGGCCATAAGGCGGCGACCAGAGCGAGCGCGGCGAGGGACATGGAAAAGCGGTGCGGCGTTTGCTGCATCTGTGCTTTATATCGGCGGCTGGCGCCCCGGAAATGAAGAGGCCGCCCACGTCGGGGCGGCGCTCACCGCACAGGGCACGCCGGTCGGCAGGCCCATCAGAACTTGAGCTGCGACCGTACTTCCGCGACGCGCTCCTCGACGAATTTGGTCACCGATTTGCGCAGGGCCTCGCGGTGCTCTTCTTCGAGCCGGTTGTAGATGACGAAGCCGGCGGTTGCGACCACCGCGCCGATCAGACCGGCCACGAGCGCGCCGCGCAGCTCGCCCGAACCGTCGTCCGGCTGGATGCCGCCGCCCGGGTTCTGGCTTGCGCCGTTGGTGAGTGCCTCGCGATCAGCTGGCGATTCCATCGTTTTCCTAGGCTCCTTTTCGGGGTCGAGTGTGTTCCGTCCGCGAGCGGCGGGCCCCTGTGCGCTCCACGCGCACGGCGAGGTGGTCCGGATATTCGCGGGCGATCGCGCGCAGGCCGCTCAGCGCCGTCTCCAGCACCGCTTGTGCCCGGGCGTTGGCGGGTTCAAGCAGCTCGATCACAAAATCGCCCTCCGGGTCGTCGCGCACCGTGGCGGCCGCTGCGCAATGCGCCGATAGCCCGTGCGCAGCCGATTGCACGAGCGCGCTCACGCCCGCGCAGACGATGTCCTCTCCGGGATGGGCGAAACCCGCGTGCCCGCTGACCTGCAGGCGCACGATCCGGCCCGCGCGGCGCTGCGCGCGGACCGCTAATCCGTCCTTAGAGCGAGATCTTCTCAATGCGCAGCTCGGTGATCGGCTGCCGGTGCCCTCGGCGCTTGCGGATGCGCTTCTTCGGTTTATAGTGGAAGACCATGATCTTGCGGTCTTTGCCCTGGCGCACGATGGTTGCAGTGACTTTCGCGCGTTCGACCAGCGGCGCGCCGATGCGCAGCTCCACGCCGTCGTGTGCGAGCAGCACGCGCTCGAAGACGATCTGCGAGTCGGGTGCACCTGCGATGCTGTCGACGCGGATCACGTCGCCTTCGCTGACTTTGAGTTGCCGGCCGTTGGCCTCGATGACGGCGTACATTCGGACCTTTCTTGGTGTTCGGGAGTGGCTTTATGACAAGCGAGAATCGTATCACAGGCCTCTCAATGCCGTCAAACGCACGTGTCCCGTATCACGGGTTCCGAAAACTATTTACAAAGGATGTTAAATGGCCTAATATTCGTACTTGGTACGTGGGACAACCCGCGTGAAAGCCCAACCATTAGGAGGTGGGATCTCCCTGCTCGTTCACCCTGTGGGGGGTCAGATTATTGAAAGCACCCGGAGCTCTCGGAACGCACATCATCGTCGAGTTGTCGGACTGTAATCCGAAGATCCTCGCCGACGTCGACAAAGTAGCGAATATCCTCGTCGCAGCGGCCAAAGAGGCCAATGCGGAAGTCCTGCAGACCGCGTTTCACCGCTTCACGCCTCAAGGCGTCAGCGGTGTCGTCGTCATAGCCGAGTCACATCTTTCCATCCATACCTGGCCGGAATACGGCTACGCCGCCATGGACATCTACACGTGCGGCGACAAGACCGATCCTTGGAAGGCCTGCCGCTACGCGGCCGCCGAGTTCCAGGCCAAGCAGATGCTCACCACGGAAGTGCGCCGCGGGATGACCAACGAAGACGGCGTCTATAGCCACAGCGTCGGGCATAAGACGACCGGAGTTGAACCCGTTGCCAAAAACCGAAAACTTTCAGTGGTACGTTGAGCAAGTAGCCCCGGGCGAGACCCACGGCCACGCCATTACCGCCACCCTCGCCTCTGGCCAATCAGAATTCCAACGCTACGCGATCGTCACCAGTCAGCTCTTCGGCAAGATGCTGGTTCTCGACGGCGATACCCAAAGCGCCGCGCTGGATGAGTTCATCTACCATGAGGCGCTGGTCCATCCCGCGTGCGCGGATGTGGGCGAACCGAAACGCGCCTTGATCCTCGGCGGCGGCGAGGGCGCCAGCTTGCGCGAGCTGCTTCGCGTGCCCTCGATGCGCAAGGTGACGATGGTCGATATCGACGGCGTCGTGGTCGACGCGTGCCGCACGCACATGCCCGAATGGAGCGCCGGCGCGTTCGAAGACGCGCGCGCCGAGCTCATCATCGGCGACGCGAAAGCATACGTCGAACGCTCGGCTGAGTCGTTCGACGTGATCATCGGCGATCTGACCGAGCCGCTCGAAGACTCGCCATCGTACGAGCTGCATTCGGTCGCGATGTACGAGGCGATCCGGGCACGCTTGGCGCCGGGCGGCGCGTACGCGCTGCAGACGTCGATGGCGGGTCCGCACAACTTCCATCTGCACGCGCGCATGATCGCGACGCTGCGCTTGGCTTTCCCGAGCGTCGCGCCGTATTGCGCCTACGTGCCCGCATTCGACACGGTGTGGGGATTCGCGCTGTGCCGCGCACAGGCGCGCGCGAACGACGACCCTCGCGCGTCGACGGCCGCCGTGCGGGCAGGCGAGCACGCCCGCGCGTGCGGCGGACTGCGCTTCTACGACGCCGAATCGCACTGCGGGCTTTTCAACCTGCCGCGCTACCTACGCGACGCGTATGGCGCGGCCGCACCGCTCACCTGAACCGTCGCGAAAGGCGGACCGACTCATGAGCATGTCAGGCCCGATGGCACTTGCCGCACTGCTCGCTTGCCTCGCGCTGGTCGGCGGCGGAACGGCGCGCGGTTCGCAGCCCCCGCAGCCGCTCGACGTCGGCGCGGCCGGCAACGATTTCGGTTTTCGTCTGCTCAACGCGGTGCAAGAAGAGCACCCGCGCGAGAACGTCGTCCTCTCTCCCGTCAGCGCCAGCCTCGACCTCTCGATGGCGCTCAACGGCGCCTCGGGCGAGACCGCGCAACAGATGAAGGCGCTTCTCGCGTTCGACGGCTCGGATCTTAGCGCCATCAACTCGGCCAATGCCCAACTGGTCCAGACGTTGGCGGCGCCGGTCAAAGACGTGACGCTCTCGGTCGCCGATTCGCTGTGGGCCGACAGCCGGCGCATGGCGTTGCGCAAAGCGTACGTCGAGCAGATGCAGCACTTCTATGGCGCCGAAGTCGCCGACGTCGATTTCGGCAGCGACGCGACGCCGGCGCGCATCAACGCCTGGGTCCAGAAGAAGACGCAGGGCAAGATCCCCAAGATCATCGACCGCATCAACCCGGCAGACGTCGCGCTGCTGCTCAACGCATTGTACTTCAAAGGCCAATGGAGCACCAAGTTCGACGCGACCAAGACGCAGCCGCATGACTTCACGCTGGCGGACGGTTCGGTGAAGAAAGTGCCGCTCATGGACCAGTCCGCCAAGTTCGACTACTTCGAGACGAAGGACATGCAAGCGATCCGCCTGCCGTACGGCACGGGCGACCTCGCGATGGTGGTCCTGCTGCCGGCGCCCACGTCGAACCTAGCCGCACTTGAAGCCGAGCTCTCGCCGCCGAACTGGAAGACTTGGCAGGGACAGTTCGCCGAACGCCGCGGCGAGATCGCGCTGCCTCGATTCGAGCTCAAAGCGCAGTACGTGCTCAACGGTCCGCTGCAGGCGCTCGGCATGAAGCGCGCGTTCGAGGCCGGAGCGGCGCAGTTCCAAGAGCTGTTCGAGCCCGCTCCTGGGCAAAGCGCGGGTCCGAATTTCTTCATCTCAAGCGTGCTGCAAGCGACCTATCTGAAGGTGGATGAGGAGGGCTCGGAGGCCGCCGCAGTGACCTCGATCGGAATCACCATGACGGCCGTGCGTCCCGAGCCTCCGCCGTTTCGCATGATCGTCGACCGCCCGTTCTTCTGCGCCATCGAAGACCGCCGCAGCCACGCATTGCTGTTCGTCGGCGCCATCTACGATCCGGAGAGTTCCGGCTAGGACCTATGGCGTAGACCAGCCCAGGGCGGTTTGCGCCGGAACGCGAAAAGCGAGTCGTGACCACGACCCAAAGCCTGTTGCGGACTCCGCTGTTCGCAGTCCATGAAAGGCTCGGCGCGAAGATGTCCCCGTTCGGGGGCTTTCTGATGCCGATCCAGTACGCCGGCATCCTCGACGAGCATCGCGCCGTGAGGACCGCCGCCGGCATGTTCGACCTGTCGCATATGGGCCAGTTCGTCGCCACGGGCGAGGGCGTCGCGCGCTGGCTTGACGGTCTCACCGTCAACGCGGTCGAGACGATGAAGCCGAACCAAGCGCGCTACAACATCTTCACCAACGAACACGGCGGGGCGCGCGACGACGCGATCATCTACCGCCTGAACGGACGCTGGCTGATCGTCGTCAACGCCGCCAACTCCGAGAAGATGTGGCGCTGGCTGATCAGCCGGCTGCCGGCCGACGTGACGCTGGTGGACCGCACCGCCGATTTCGCGCTCGTCGCGATCCAAGGCCCGCGCTCGCTCGAACTGCTCCAGCCGCTCACCGACGCCGACCTCTCGGCCCTCAAGTACTATTACGCGACCGAAGGCACGGTCGCCGGCGTGCCGGCGGAGATCGCGCGCACCGGGTATACGGGCGAAGACGGTTTCGAGCTGTTCATCGCGGCAGGCGCCGCGCAGCAGTTGTGGGAGACATTGACGCGCGAGGGCGCGCGCGTCGGCTTGCAGCCCGCAGGTCTGGGAGCGCGCGACGTATTGCGTCTGGAAGCGGGCATGCCGCTGTACGGCCATGAGTTGGAAGAAGACATCACGCCGCTGCAAGCCGGACTCGATCCGTTCGTCAAACTTGACAAGCCAGGGTTTGTCGGCAAGGAGGCGCTGGCGCGCCAGCGCGCCGGCGGCGGCTACGACCGCATCGTCGGCATGACCATGGACGGTCGCGCGCCTGCGCGCGCGGGTTACTCCGTGTGGCGCGGCGATGAGCGCGTCGGCGAGATCCGCAGCGGCTCCCCGGCACCGGCGCTCGGCGGCAAGAACATAGCCACCGCACTGGTGCGCGCCGATGCGAGCGCGCCGGGCACCGTGCTTGAGGTCGAGATCCGCGGACAGCGCCATCGCGCGAGCGTGGTGTCGCTGCCCTTCTACAAACGCCCCCGATAAGAGAAGGAAGCGATACGAGCGTGGAGCTACCGCAAGACCTGCTGTACACCAAAGAGCACGAATGGGTGAAGCTTGACGGCACCAGCGCCATCATCGGTATCACCGACTACGCGCAGTCGTCGCTCGGCGATATCGTGTACGTCGAGATGCCCAAGGCCGGCGTCACGGTCGAGCAGTTCAAACAGATGGGCGTCATCGAGTCGGTGAAAGCGGTGTCGGATATCTTCGCGCCGCTCTCGGGCACCATCACGCACGTGAATGGCGATGTCGAGAACGATCCGGCGAAGGTCAACAGCGAGCCCTACGGCGGCGGCTGGCTGGTGAAGATGACGCTTGCCGATGCGGGCCAGGCCAAGAATCTGCTGGATGCCGCGGCATACCAAAAGGTCGTCGACGCGGCGGCAGGCTAGCGATGTACACCCCGCACACGCCGCAGGACATCCGCGCGATGCTCGACGTCATCGGCGCGCCCTCGCTCGAAGCGCTGACCGATCCGCCCGCGGGTCTGAAGATCAAAGGAGACATCGACGTCGCCCCGGCGCTGCCGGAGGCCGAGGCGTTCGCGCACATCCGCGCGATGGCCGACGAGAATGGCGCGGCGCGCATGACGTCGTTCCTCGGCGCCGGCGCCTATCGCCACTACCAGCCTCCCGCGGTCCCGTACTTCGCTTTCCGTTCTGAGTTCCTGACGGCATACACGCCGTATCAGGCCGAGGCGAGCCAAGGCAGCCTGCAAGCCATCTTCGAGTGGCAGACCTACATCTGTCTGCTCACCGGCATGGACGTGAGCAATGCGTCCGTGTACGATGGCTCGACCGCGCTGGTCGAAAGCGTCATCATGGCGGCGCAGGCGACCGGCCGGCGGCGCGTCGCGATCAGCCGCGGCGTGCACCCGCTCTATCGCCGCGTGCTGGCGACCTACGCCGAGGGCATGGGCATCAGCATCGTCGAGCTGCCGCTGGACCGCGACGGTTTGACCGTGGTACCGGCTAGATTCGATGATGACATCGCGGCTGCGATCGTGCAAAGCCCCAACTTCTTCGGCGCGATCGACGCCGTCGCGCCGGCGGCCCAGGCCGGGCATGCGAGCGGCGCCCTGACAGTGCACGTGACCGCCGAGGCCCTCTCGTTGGCGGTGCTCAAGACGCCGCGCGAGTTGGGCGCCGACATCGCGGTCGGCGACGCGCAATCGTTCGGCCTGCCGGTCGGCTACGGCGGCCCGTACGTGGGCTTCGTGGCGACCACCAAAGAGCACGTGCGCCGGCTGCCGGGCAGGCTGGTCGGCCAGACGCACGACGTCGACGGGCGCAAGGCATACGTGCTGACGCTGCAGGGTCGGGAACAGCATATCAGGCGCGAGCTTGCAAGCTCGAACATCTGTACCAACCAAGCGTTGTGCGCGCTCATCGCGACGATCTATCTCGCGACCGTAGGCCGCAAGGGCCTCACCTCGATCGCGTGCGCCAACATGGCCAACGCGCGAGCGCTTGCGTCCGCCATCGCCGCGGTGCCGGGCTTCGGCGTCGCGGATCGCGCGCCGTTCTTCAACGAATTCGTCGTGCGCACGCCGCTGCCGGCAGCCGAACTTGCCGAGCGGCTCGAAAAGCGCGGCATCCTCGCCGGCCTGCCGCTGTCCAAGTTCTACCCCGAGCTCACCGACGCGCTGCTCGTATGCGCGACCGAGCTGACCACCACCGCGCAGATCGCCGATTTCGCGCGCGCCCTGACCGAGGAACATACGCATGCCGTCGCTGCTGTTTGAACAAGGCGCGCCCGGGCGCGGCAGCGACTTCGTGCGCGACGCAGGCGCTCCGAAGCAATTCTTGGAGCCGGACGCGCTGCGCGCCGACCTGCCGCTGCCGGATCTCACCGAGCTCGAGGTCGCGCGCCATTTCACCGAGCTGTCGCATCGCAACTTCTCGGTAGACACGAATTTCTATCCGCTCGGTTCGTGCACGATGAAGTACAATCCCAAGCTCAACGAGGCGGTGTCGGGTTTCGCCGGCTTCACGGATCTGCATCCGTTCGCGCCCGACCACGGGGCGCAAGGCGCCATCCGGCTGCTGTGGCACATGGAGCGCACGCTGTCGAGTCTGTTCGGGATGGACGCGTTCTCGCTCATGCCGGCCGCCGGTGCGCACGGCGAGATCACCGCCATGCTCATGGCCAAGAAGTACTTCAAAGACCGCGGCGAGCACGAACGGCTCACGTGCTTCGTGCCCGACACCGCGCACGGCACGAATCCGGCCAGCGCCGCGATGGTGGGCTACAAGGTGGTCTCGATCCCCTCCACCGCGCGCGGGCGCACGGATCTTGCCACGCTGCGGGCCAAGCTCGACGGTACGGCCGCGGTGTGCATGATGACCAATCCCAACACGCTCGGTCTGTTCGAAGACGAGATCGTCGACATGACGCGCGCCGTGCACGACGCCGGCGGGCTTATGTACTACGACGGCGCCAACGCGAACGCGATCGTCGGCCTGACGCGCCCCGGCGATATGGGGTTCGATCTCATGCATCTCAACCTGCACAAGACGTTCTCGGTACCACATGGGGGCGGCGGCCCAGGTTCTGGTCCGGTCGGTGCGAGCGCGCGGCTGTCGCCGTATCTGCCTGCGCCGCTGATGGCGCGCGATGCGTCGGGCACGTATTTCTGGGATGAAGACCGGCCCAAGAGCATCGGCGCGGTGCGCGCATTCCCTGCGCACTTCCTCGCGATCGTGCGCGCGTACGCGTACGTCATCGTCCATGGCGCAGAGGGGCTGCGCTCCAACAGCCGGCTCGCCGTGCTCAACGCGAACTATCTGCGTGCCAAGGTCAAAGAATTCCTCACCGTGCCGTATGCGGACTACTGCCGCCACGAGTTCGTCTGCTCCGCTGAGGAGCTCAAGAAAGAGACCGGCGTGCGCGCGCTCGATCTCGCCAAGGGATTGCTCGATGCGGGCGTCCATGCGCCCACCATGTACTGGCCGCACGTCGTGCCCGAATGTCTGATGATCGAACCGACCGAGACCGAGAGCCGCTACACGCTCGACGCCTTCGTCGAAACGCTGCGCGCGCTGGTCGCACGGGCGCACGAGGATCCAGCCGCGGTGCAGCAGATGCCGCTGCACACGCCGGTGCGCCGGGTGGACGAAGCGCAGGTCGGCAGGCTTGCGAACAAAGGCATCGGCTTGCGCTGGTCGCCGCCCTCGGACGCCCAGAGCTAGCCCGCCGTGAAGCCGCGCCGCCGCCCGACGAGGATCAAACACGAGCGCTCGGCGGGCGGTTTCGTGCTCAAGCGCAACGGTGCGTCGTATTGCGGCTTGGTGATCGGGCGCGCGACGCCGCGCATCTGGTCGCTGCCCAAAGGGCACGTCGAACCCGGCGAACGCGTCGAGGACACCGCCACGCGCGAGGTGCTCGAAGAGACAAGCGTCGAGGGTGTGATCATCGACAAACTCGCCGACATCAAGTACTGGTTCTACAGCAGCCGGCTCAAGCACAGCAAGATCGTGCATTTCTATCTCATGCGCTACAAGCGCGGTACGCCGGTGCCGCAGGAGGGTGAGGTCGACGAAGTGGTGTGGGTGCCGCTCGCCGAAATGGGCAAGCGCATGACCCATCTCAACGAACGGCGCCTCGTGGGCCTCGTGGAAAAGATCGTCCAAGAGAAATCCGCCGCCGAACTCGGCTTTTGACCCCGCGCAGACTTTGCGCGCTCGTCGCGCTTATGGCGCTGTGCGCCGGCTGCGCGCGACATGCGGCCGCGCCAGCGCCCTCAGCGTCGCCTTCGCCGGTCCCGACGCCCGCCGTCGCGGATCCGCTCAACGGCACGCTCGTGCCGCCGGCAGCGGTCGCGCACCGCATCGCGGCGGTCATGATCGACAATTTCCCCGACGCGCGCCCGCAGAGCGGCCTGCACGACGCCGACGTCGTGTACGAGGTGGAGGCCGAGGGCGGCATCACGCGCTACCTCGCGCTGTTCTTGGGCACGCCCGCGTCCGAGGTCGGCCCGGTGCGCAGCGCCCGCACGTATTTCGTCGACCTCGCGCGACCGTACGACCCGTTCTTCGCGCACGCCGGTCAGAACGACGACGTGATCGAGTTCCTGGCCGGCTTGCGCGCCGCCGGCTTCGCCGACATGGACGAGATCCAACACACGCCTGAAGCGTTTTGGCGCGACGACACGCGCGACATGCCGCATAACTTGTACACCAGCGTCGTGCGCATCCGCAAGGTCGGGCCCACGTACGGATACGCCGACAAACCGCACTTTGAGGATCAATTCTCGTACGCCGACCGCACACCGACCGCATCGCCGTCCGCCGTGGACTCGCCGCAGCCGTCGCCCAGCGCGACGCCGGGCCTTGTGCCTGAGGCGATCGTGTCGTTCTGGCTGGAATACGACGTCCATTTCGTCTGGGACGGCGTGGCATATCAGCGCTTCATCGACGGCCAGGCGCAGCACGATCGCGACGACGACCGTCCGTATGAGGTCAGCGACATCGTCGTGGTCTGGATCCCCGCTAAGGTGCTCGACTCGATCGGCGATCTGAGCATGGACGTCTACGGCTCCTATCCTGCCGTCTTGGTGCAAGACGGCCACGCGACCGCGGGCAAATGGGTCGCGGGCGGTGCAACGTCGCTGCCGCGACTCGAAGACGATTCGGGTTCGCCGATGCGTCTGACGCCGGGCCAGATCTACGTCGAGATCATGCCGCAGGGCAGCAGTTTGAAAATCGGGAAACAGAGCTTCACGCATTGACCACGTGGAGCGCCTGGGCACGGCTCGGGTTCGAAGGGGGCTAACGCAATAACCGCAAGCGCGGCGACCGCGGCCGCGACGGCCGCTCAAGCGCACGACCGCACCAAGCTGCTGGTCAAACTCGACGTCTTCGACGGCCCCCTCGATCTGCTGCTCCACCTGGTGGTCGAGCAAGACCTCGATATCACCAACGTCAGCTTGGCCGCCGTCTGCGACCAGTACGTCGCGTATCTCTCCGTCATGGAGAGCCTGGACATCGACGTCGCCAGCGAGTATCTGGTGATCGCCGCGACCCTGCTGTTCATCAAGTCCAAGAAGCTGCTCCCGCCGCCGCCGCCGCCGTTCTCCGATGACCTCGAAGATGAGGCGGCGCTGGCCGAGGAGTCGCTGCGCCAGCGGCTGATCGCGTATGCGCACTTCAAGCGTTTGGGCGAGCAGCTCCGTATCCGCCTCGACGAGAATGCGGCGTATTATCCGGGCGCGCCCGCACGCGAAGACGGCCTCGTGCAGCACTACCGGCTCGAGGCGCCCAGCCTCGCGATCGCGCTGGCGCGCGCGTTCGCCAACGCGGAAGCGCGACCGGCGGTGGTCAAGCGCGAGACGTTTTCGATGGTCGTCAAGATGAACTACGTGTTGCGCCTCGTGCGCGACCGCGCGACCATCGCCTTCTCCGAGTTGATCGCGGGCTGCCGCAGGCTCGAAGTCGTGGTCACGTTCTTGGCGCTGCTCGAGCTCGTGCGCACGCGCAAGGTGATCTGCGCGCAGCCCACATTGTTCTCCGACATCGTCGTCACGCCCGCGCCCAAGGGAGCCACGGATCAACTTGGCAAGTCTGCGTAACCGCGTCGAGGCGATCTTGCTGGTCGCGGACAAGCCGGCCAGCGAGCGCGACATCTGCGAGGCGGCGAAGGCGCCGCCGGCGGAAGTCCGTGCGGCGCTGCGCGAGATCGCCGCGTCTTTCGAAGGGCGCGGTATCGTGCTGCGCGAGGTCGCGGGCGGTTGGCGCCTGTCGACCGATCCGCAGTGCCGTGAAGACGTCGAGCGTTTCTTGCTGCCGCCCAAGACATACATGTCGCAAGCCGCGCTCGAAACGCTTTCGATCGTCGCCTATCTCCAGCCGGTCACGCGCGCCGAAGTCGAAAGCCTGCGCGGCGTCAACGTCGACGGCGTGATGCAGACGCTCGAAGATCGCCGGCTCATCAAAGAGCTCGGCCGCAAGGACACCGTGGGCCGGCCGATCATCTACGGCACGACCGATCGCTTCCTCGAATCATTCGGGCTGCGCGCGCTTGCGGAGCTGCCGCCGCTGCCCGAAGGCGCGCCGCGGCGCGTGAACGGACAGGTCATCCCGCTGCCGCTGAGCGCCGCACGCGAAGAATCGCTGGGCCAGATCCACGAATCGGTCGAGGGCCACGAGGGCGATCAAGTGCCGCACTCCCAGTCCAAACTCGAGCACAGCGTCGCAGACGAACTCGCCCACGCGCTCGAAGAGTGAGACATCCCTCGGACTTCGACACGCTGGTCGAAGACTACGCGCGCTACCGCACCTCCTACTCAGACGAGCTGTTCGACGCGCTGGCCGCCTTCATCGGGCCGCCGAGCGCCAAGCGCATCCTCGATGCCGCCTGCGGCACCGGGCTCTCGGCGGTCGGCATGCTCAAGCGCGGGTTCGCCGTGACCGGCATCGACGTCGCGCAACGGATGTTGGAAGTGGCGCGCTCGAGTCTGCCGGCAGGAGCCGACGCAGCATTCTACGTCGGCCGCGCCGAGGCGCTGCCGTTCGCCGATAACGCGTTCGCCGGCATCATCTGCGCCCAGGCCTTCCACTGGTTCGACGAGGCCGCTGCGCTCGCGGAGTTCTCGCGCGTCCTGGTCAGCGGCGGTGCGCTCGCCATCTTCTGGAAGCACGCGCGTCCGGACGATCCCTACGCGCGCGCGGTGCGCACGCTGTTCACCGAATGGACCGGCCGCGCCGAAGCGCCGCTCGAGAGCAGTTTTCGCGACTCGCTCGCGGGCTTCTGGTCGCAGGTCGAACGCGGCGCGGAACAGCCTCCCGACGCGCTGTTCCGCGACGGCGAATTGCGCATGCTGCGGTTCGGTCTGCACTACACCGTCGATTCATACGTCGGCTATCATCGTTCGCGCGAGAACCTGCGCATCGCGCTCGGTGACCAGCGAGAGGCGTTCCTCGCCGCAGCGCGCGAGCGCATCATCGAGCTCGCGCCGCCGTCGCACGAATTCGAAGTCGAACAAGATCAGTTCTTGTACTGCGCGCGCAAGCCGTGAGATTCGGCGTCCACGTCGGCATCGGCGGCAACTTCCCGAAGAAGACGATCGAACAAGCGCTTGAAGCCGGCTGCCAGTGCATCCAGATCTTCGCCGGCAACCCGCGCGGTTGGCGGCGCACGCCCTACGACGCGCGCGCATGGCAAGAGTTCCGGGTGCTGCGCAAGGAGCACGACATCCAACCCGTGGTCATCCACAGCTCGTATTTGGTCAACCTGACGACCACGAACCGCGTCCTGCATAAGAACAGCACGACGCTTGTCGCCAACGACCTCGAGGTGGCGGCGCGCGGCGGCATCGAGTACGTCAACACGCATCTGGGAAGTTACGGCGCGCAGACGCGCACGAAGGGCCTCTCGCGCGTGAGCGCCACCATCGGCAAGCTCATCGCCGCCGCCAAACCCGGTCCGATGCTGCTGATGGAGAACTCGGCCGGCGCCGGCAACCTGTGCGGCGGCACGATGGAGGAGCTGGGCGCGATCCTCAAGGCGGTCGGCGACAAGCGGGTCGGCGTGTGTCTGGACACTGCGCACGCGTGGGCGTCGGGATACGATATCCACGACCGCAAGGGCGTCGACGCATTCATGGCGGCGGTGGACACGCACATCGGCTTCGCGCGCGTGCGCGCGCTGCATCTCAACGACACGAAGGTCGCGCTCGGCGCCAAGCGCGATCTGCACTGGCACGTCGCCCAAGGCCGGATCGGCGAAGCCGGCTTTCGCGCGCTCTTGCGCCGTCCCGAATTCTCGCACGTCGCGGTGATCTGCGAGACGCCCAAGACCCCGGAGGACGATCGCATGAACATAGCAACCGCCCGCCGCCTCGCGGGTGTCCGGCAGGGCAAAACCAAAGCGTAGACGCCGGGACGCGACCTTTTGGGCATATCAGAAGTAGAGGCTCCTGTATGAACGCTCTCAAGACGTCATCTCTTCCGGCTGCGGCGTCTGCGCTTGCTGGCGCGGCTCTGGTCTTGGCTGGGCCGCTGGAGGCATTTGCGCGCGCCGGCGGCGGCAGCCACTATGGCGGCGGCGGATATCACGGCGGCAGCAGCGGCGGCAATTACGGCGGCGGCGGCTTTGGCGGCGGGTTCAGCTTCTGGCCCCTGCTGTTCTTGGGCCACGGCACAGGCTTTTGGGTCATCATCGCGCTGGTCGTGATCTATTACCTATGGAATCGCGCGCAAACCAACGCGCAATCGCAGATGGGCGGCCAGGCCGCCACACAAACCCTGTTCCAACCCGCCGCCACGACGCAGTACATGGACCAACCTACCCGAACGGTGGATCCCCAAGTCATCGCGACCGGCGAGGCGGCCATCAAGGCGCGCGACCCCGGCTTCGACGAGCGCTCGTTCCTCGACCGCGCTCAGACCGCGTTCTTCAAGATCCAACAGGCGTGGATGGCGCGCAACCAAGACCTTGCGCGCGACGTCATGAGCGACGCGCTCTACGAGCGCCACAAGATGCAGACCGACCAGCTCATCGCCGCGCACCAGATCGACATGCTCGAGAACATCGTCATCGGGCACGCCAAAGTGGTCGATGTGACCGCAGCGACCCCGTACGACACGATCGTCGTCGCTTTCACGGCCAGCATGACCGATTATACGATCGACGAGAACACCAAGCAGCTCGTCGACGGGCAGCGCGTGCCGACCACGTTCACCGAATTCTGGTCGTTCATCCGCCGCGCCGACGCCAAGACCGCGGTCGGCCAGACCGGCCTTGCGTCGACCTGCCCATCGTGCGGTGCGCCGCTCAAGCTCGTCAACGGCGCGTGTTCGTACTGCAGCGCACCGGTGCGCACCTCGTCCTCGGAATGGGTCGTCGACCAGATCGAGCAGTCGTTTTGAGCGATGGCGACGCGGGCGAGCTGCACGTAGACCGGCGCCGTTACCCGCGCTTCAACATCAAGCTGCCCGTCGAGTTCACAGTCGTGGACGAGTCGCGGCGTTGCCGCGCGATGGTCGATAACATCAGCTTAGCCGGCGTGCTCTTGCTGACCGACGAAGCGCTCGCGCAGGGCACGCGCGTCGTCGTGCACTTGCCGGCGCGCGGCGGGGGCTGGCTCGACGTCAACGCGCAGATCGTGCGCACGTCGGTGGTCGGCGAGTTCGGCGTCGCATTCGTCTCGATGACCGAAGACGAGCTCGAACGCGTGACGGCTTTGGTGGAAGCGCGCTCAGCGCTCTAAGATGAAACGCCCGCCCGGATAATCCAAGAACACCGCGCCGAACTTCGATAGGACCGAGGCGCCCAGCAACCCGTCCGATGTGGCCGGGGTGAACGCGCCGCTCGGATTGAGCACGATCTCCGTGAAGACGCGGTCGACCGAGAACTTGCCCAGGTTGAGGCGCGTTATGTACGCGGTCTTGACGTGGATCGCGCCGCCCGCGCCGCTGGCCTGCATCAGATCGCCGAAGAAGCTAGCCGGATCCGGCGTGCTCGGCGGTTGGGGATTCTGAGGGGATTGCGGATAGGAGGACTCTTCCGAGGCGAGATCGCCCGGGCGCAGGAAATCGCGCGCGTGCGACTGCGCGAAATCCTGATATAGGGTGAGGCCCGAATCGCTGCCGGTGTCGACCGTGAAGGTCGTCGGGTCCTGCTCGCCAAGCGTGGCCGGCACGCGCGGTAAACGCGATGAAGCATCCAGCGCCAGCACCGCGCCGGTGCCGTTGTAGCTGAACGTACTCGGCTGGATGAGCCTGATGTGCGCGCGTCCATAGTCGATGCGCGCCACGACTTGGGCGAATACGTCGTACCCTAAGATGCCCGTGATGCCGAAGCCGCGCAGAGATGCCGGCAGCCCTAGCGGCACCGCTTCGAGCACGAACGGCGTGAAGCGCACTCCGCCCAGCTCGAGCACGTCGGCGCGTGCGACGGTGCCCCGCAGCACGGTCGCGCCGACGACCCGCACGCTGCCCGCGGTGGGCAGTTTGAGCACGCGCGCTTCGTCCTGGTCGATCAGCGACGCCGAGCTGCCTGAGTCGAGCAAGAAGTTGACCAGCGTGCCGTTGACCTTGGCGTGCACGACGATCAACGAGTGCGGCGACTCGAAGTCCAGTCCGACTTCGGTAGCCCCAGACGGGAACTGCGGCCTGCGCGGCGGCGGGGGTGCGAAGTCCGCAGCAGCCAGCGGCGGGAAGGTGACCGATCTGATCGTGGTCGCCACCTGTTCGTCTTGCTGCGTCTCGACGATTTTCGTCGGCACGACCAGCTGGTCGAAGGTCTGATATTGGACGTAGCGGATGGCGCGATCGCCGAGCTGGGCGCCGTTGACCAGCGCGGTCTGCGAATCGAGATAGACCACCGCATCGGCTGTGCCGAGCTTCGCGTGCAGCCGGATGACCGGGCGCCCGTCGATCGTGAGCGGGCCGTCGATCACCCAGGCGATGTCGGGGTCCAGCAGCACCGCGTTGAAGCCGAGCAGGCGCGCGAGCAGCGAACGCCGGCGCGTGATCGGGATGAACGTGACGTTGCCGTTAAGGTCTTGGACCCACTGGACGGCGAGGTCGTTGCCGTCGACGTGCTGCCCGAAGGGGAGCGTGAGGCTGGATTTCCAGCGCCCGTCGCCGTCGGCGCTCTCGCTGAACGGGGTGTCCGCGCCGTCTTGGGTGATCACGCCGCTCCACGAGGCGCTTTCCGACTGCATATGGCCGAGCGCGCGCCTGTGGCGCTCGAGGAGGGCGTCGAGTTGCGGGGAGCGGACGGCCGTCGGCGGCGGAGCCGGAGGCGACGCCGTCGGAGCCGGCGTCGCAACGGCCAGCATGGACGCTGCAAGGCCGCCGCCAATCCAGACGGCTATCATGCGCAAACGTTCGCCGCGCGAAGCGGCCCCGACCTGGCTCGTCGGCGATAAAGTGCGCCTGCGTCCGATCGAGCCCGCAGACGTGGACATGCTGCAGCGTTGGATCAACGCGGGTCCGGCGCGTGATTTCATATTGACGCGCATGCCGATGTCGCTCGAAGCCGAGCGCGACTGGGCCGCGAACGCAGCGGTCAACCCCAACACGCCCTGCTACGTGATCCAGACGCTCGACGGCATCGATATCGGCACGACCGCGCTGAAGATCGAAGGCGCGCGCGCCACGCTGGGCATCGCGATCCACGAAGAACGCTACTGGAACCGCGGCCTGGGCACCGACGCGGTGCGGACGCTAGTGGACGGAGCGTTCCGCGCGCGGCCGCTCGTGCGCATCGAGCTGACCGTGCTACCTGAAAATGCGCGGGCTATCCGCTGCTACGAGCGGGCCGGGTTCGCGCGCGAGGGCGTGATGCGGCGCTACATCTACCAGAACGGGTCCTATGCAGACGTCGTGCTCATGAGCGTGCTGCACGAGGAGTGGGCCGCTACCCGCCGAGCAGGCAAGCGGCCGCGCTCGTCAGGTGTGCGCCGGCGTCGCTGACGCACTGGCCGCCGGCGGGGCCGCCGACGGAGCGGCCGGTGTGGCCGGTGTCGCGGGCGCCGATGTGGGCACAGGCACGGCGGTCGGAGTTGCGTGCGTCGCGGGCGCGGACGTCGAGAGCGGCGCGACGGTCGGGATGGACACGGCCGGCGTCGGCGCAGGCGTCGAGCAGCTCGGGTAGGGCTCGATCTGCACGCTGATATTCCGCTTCGGATCAGCCGTCGGCACCGGCGCGGGTGTCGGCGTGGGCTGTCCAGGCACCGGATAGCAGGGCTGTATGGCCGAGTAGACGTGCAGCGTCAGACCTTTGCTCGTATCTGCCTTCGCTTGCTTGCCGAAGTACGTCGCCGCATACTGGTCGCGCAAGGTGAAATAGTAGAGCGCCGCTTTCTGCTGGCCGTCTGCGGTCCAGATCTTCGCGTATGCGCGGGCCATCAAGAACATCGAGCGCGGAAGCTGCGGATCCTTGGGATATTTCGACTGCCAATCGAGGAAGGCGTTCTCGGCGAACTGGACCTTTTGGATCACGCCGCCGAAATCCGTATGGTCGCCGGCCATGATCGTCGCGTCTTTTAGCGAGTTGTTGATGCCCAGATAGCTCAGCTTCATCTTGCCGAAATACTCGTCTGCGGGCGCAGACACCGCCGACGACGCCGACATGGTGGGCGCCGGGGTGAGCGCCACAACGGCAGCACCGGCGGCAAGAACGGCTCCGATCAGGGCGAGGAGATTTCGCATGCGGTCCCCCACGACGTGTTGGCTCGATCTGGCGGGAGAAGATAGGAATCGAACCTACCGGTCCCCTTGCGAAGACCATCTGGTTTTGAAGACCAGCAGGGGCACCAGCCCCATGCTTCTCCCAGCGTGGATGGCCATTATTATCGCCCGGGCGGAATTCCCCTAGGACTGGGTCTTGACCAGCGTCGGGAATTGCTGTTGCAGATGGACCAGTTTCGGCTTGTCGTTGAAGAGGATGTACGGATAGTACGGGTTCTTCGCCGCGAAGTGCTGATGGTACGCCTCCGCAGGATAAAAGGCGACGAGCGGCACGACCTGTGTGACGATCGGCGCACTGAAGACCTTCTGTTGCGTCAGCTGTGCGATGTACGCTTGCGCTTCGCGCTTCTGATCGTCGGTGGCATAGAAGATCGCGGAACGGTATTGCGTACCGTCATCCGGCCCTTGACGATTGAGCTGGGTCGGATCGTGCGCCACGAGAAAATACACCTCGAGGAGCTGCTGGAACGAGACCTGCGCCGGGTCGTACGTGACTTCCACCGACTCCGCGTGGCCCGTCGTGCCGGTGCTCACGATGTCGTAGTGCGCGGTCTCTTTGCTGCCGCCCGAATAGCCGGAGACAACGCCGGTCACGCCTTTGAGCGATTCGAAGACCCACTCCATTCCCCAGAAGCATCCGCCCGCGAGGACGACTTTCTGGGTCGCCGGGGCAGGCGCGGGGTGCGCCGGCGCGGCTGCTGCGCGCGCGGCGAGACCGCCAGAGGCAAAGCATGAGGCGGCGAGCGCGAGGGCGAGAACGGGTCGGATAAAGTCTTTGCGTAGCATGTCTCTTGATACGGGCCAGGCGCTGAAATGGATGCGCCCGAGCGGGCGCCAGCTCAACGCCGCGCCTACGCCAGCCGCTCCCGTCCGTGCGGGGCGTTGAGGTCTTGCGCCGGACCGATCGGCACGAGCCGGGTCGGGTTGATGTCGTCGTGCGTGATGTAATAGTGGCGCTTGATGTGGTCGAAGTTCACCGTGTCGGCGACGCCGTCGATCTGGTAGAGGTCGCGCAGGTACCCGAAAAGGTTCGGATACTGGGCGACGAGCCGCATGTTGCACTTGAAATGGACGTAGTAGACCGGGTCGAAGCGCACCAGCGTGACGAAAAGCCGCCAATCGGTCTCGAGCGGGCGCGGGCCGAAGAGGTACCGGCGTTTGGCGAGACGATCTTCGAGCGCATCGAGGGTTTCGAAGACGCTGCGCGCGGCTCGTTCGTACGGTCCTTGTGCGGTGGCGAACCCCGCGCGATAGACGCCGTCATTGAACGTCTCGTAGATCCAGACGTTGAGCGCGTCGATCTCGGCGCGGTGCTCCGCCGGATAGAGATCGAGATCGTGTTTCACAAAGGCCGAGAACTCGAGCTCGAACATGCGCATCATGTCGTCGTCGGAGTTGCAGACGATGCGCTTGGTCTTCGTGTCCCAAAGCACCGGCACCGTGAAGCGACCGCGATAGCCCGGATCGGTGGCGAAATACGCTTCGCTTAGGTACGCGAAGCCGTTGATGGGGTCTTTCGAATAGCCGGGGCCGTCGCGAAAGGCCCAACCGCGCTCATCGCGCACCGGATCGACGACCGTCATGCCGACGATATCTTCCAGACCGAGCAGCTTGCGCAGAATCACCATGCGAGAGGCCCACGGGCAGGCGAGCGAGACGTAGAGGTGATATCGGCCGGCTTCCGCCGGATAGCCCGAACGGCCGTCCGCGGTGACGCAGTCCCGGAACATGTCCTGTTGCCGTACGAAACTGCCGTCCTCCGCCTGCTCGTCTGGGAACTGCGGCGCGATCGTCATGCGATCAGATATGGCAGGTCGGGGCGATGCCGCGCTTTTCGAAGTAGCGCTGATGATAGTCCTCAGCCTCATAGAACTTCGATGCCGGCGCGATCTCGGTGACGATCGGCTTGCGGAAACGGCCTGACTTCTCAAGCTCTTCCTTGGAACGCTTGGCGGCGGCCTCTTGCTCGGGCGTGTAGAAGAAGATCGCCGAGCGGTACTGCCGCCCGAAATCAGGCCCCTGGCGGTTGAGCTGCGTCGGGTCGTGCATCTTCCAGAACGCGTCGAGCAGCTGCTCGTACGTCAAATGCCGCGGGTCGTACGTCACTTGCACGACTTCAGCGTGCCCGGTACGATCCGTGCACACGTCTTCGTAGGTCGGATTCTCCAGCGTGCCGCCGAGGTAGCCGACGCGCGCGTCGACGACGCCGGGGATCTGGCGAAAATTGGATTCGACGCCCCAGAAACATCCGGCGCCGAAGGTGGCTGTCTGCAGTCCGTCTGGCATGTCGTGTGGTCTCCTACTCCATCTATAGATACGTCGGGTACGGCGTTTTCGGATGCCGGACCTTGGGGGAAGGTCTACCCTGGGCCGCGCGCACAACAGGCTCGGCGTGATGTCCCAGACGGGCGCCCAGCAGATCGAGACGGCATGCTGCGTCGCCGGGGGCGGCCCCGCAGGCATGATGCTGGCGTTCTTGCTGGCGCGCGCGGGCGTGCGCGTGACCGTCCTAGAAAAACACGCCGATTTCTTCCGCGATTTCCGCGGCGACACGATCCATCCGTCGACCCTTGAGCTCATCTACGAGCTCGGCCTGCTGGATCAGTTCTTGGCGCTGCCGCACCAGGAAGTGCGCGAGATCGGAGCCTGGATAGGGCCGATGTATTCGCCGGTCGGCGATTTCACGCATCTGCCGACGCATTGCAAGTTCCTCATGTTCATGCCGCAGTGGGATTTCTTGGACTTCCTCGCGGCCCAAGCACGATCGTACGGCGTGTTCACGCTGCGCATGCAGGCCGAGGTCGACGATCTCATCATCGAAGATGGCCGGGTGGCCGGCGTGCGCGGCTCCGGCGCCGGCGGCGCGTTCGAGGTGCGCGCCGATCTCGTGATCGGCGCCGACGGCCGGCATTCGACCGTGCGCGCCAAAGCAGGCCTTACCGCGGATGACTTCGGCGCGCCGATGGACGTGGTGTGGTTCCGCGTCGCGCGCTCCCCCGGCGATCCGGGCCAGGTCCTCGGACGGATGGATCGCGGCAAAGTGATCATCATGATCGATCGCGGCGACTACTACCAGTGCGGTTTCTTGATACGCAAGGGAGCGTTCGAGGAGATCGTGGCGCGCGGAGTGGCGGCTTTTCGCGATGATGTCGTGAGCTTGGTGCCGTTCCTGCGCGAGCGGATGGTGGAAGTCCGCGACTGGAGCGGCGTGAGCCTGCTGACCGTGGCGGTCGACAGACTTCGCACCTGGTATCGGCCCGGTCTGCTGTGCATCGGCGATGCTGCGCATGCGATGTCGCCGATCGGCGGCGTCGGGATCAATCTAGCGATTCAAGACGCTGTCGCTGCCGCGAACGAGCTATGGCGGCCGTTGCTCGAGCGGCGTGTGCCCGCGCAACTGCTCGAGCAGGTCCAGCGCCGCCGCGAGTTCCCTACGCGCGTCACTCAGCGGGTACAAGTGCTCATCCAGAACAACGTCATCCGCCGAGTACTCGGAGTCGACCAGCCGATGTCACCGCCGTGGCCCATCCGCTTGTTGGGCCGCTGGCCTCTGCTGCGCCGGCTCCCGGCCGCGTTCGTCGGCATCGGGGTGCGGCCCGAGCACATCCGGACACCCGACGTCAACCGCCCGCCTTCACCGGCGTGACTTTGCGCAGGCGTCGGATGTCGCCATCACGGATGGTGAGCCCGACGCCGTCGAAGTACTCCATCAGCGGCAACGCGTAGCGGCGCGAAGTGCCGAAAGCATCGCGCACCTGCGCCATGGTGGCGCCCGCGCCATCCTTCAATACGTCTGCGAGCAGCGCGCGAGCGCGTTGGATCTGCGCGCGCCGGTAGACGTCGTCGCCGATGCGCACCAGCGCACCGGTTGCGAGCAGCGTCTCGATCGCTTCGGGCAGACCATCGATCCGCGCAGCGCGCGAGCGGTCCATCAATGAATCGAAGGAGGTGGGGACGAGCGGGTTGGCGGCATCCTCGCGCAGTTCGCGCAGGAAGAAGTCGCGCTGCTCTCCAGTCAACGTGACTGACGCATCCGGCAGATGCCAGAACCGTCCGGTCAACGCAAGCCGGCCGTCGTCATGCCACGCCGCCAACAGCCGGGCCGCGAGCGGTTCGGGTATGGCAAGATCGTGCGCGATGTCAGAGGCGCTGGCGCCCAGCACCCACGACGCTCGGCGACGGCGTTCCTCGAGCAAACGCGCGGCGCGCTCAAATGCGCGATCGCTTGCTGCTCGGCTGACATACGCGCTCGGTTTGGAGAGCGCGACGACGCTGCCTGCGGCGACGAGCTCGTCGATCTCATCCTGGGCTTTGGCGAGCACCACGTTGAGGGCCGCGGCGATGTGCGCGCTATCGAGAGGCGCGAGGCCGGCCGCTTCGATCGCGCCAAGCGCGCGGCTCGGTCCGGCTGCGCCGTCACCATCTCGCACCTCGTGTCTATCGTCCGGCGTACGTGCGCCGGGCGATCGCGCCACCGCGCCACCCAACAGATCTTTCGGGCTCATCCGGCGCACGATGAGGCGGCTGCCTGGATAGAACACCGTCGGGCGCGTGAGCACGAGACGGGCGGCGACCGGCGTCGTGTCGGTCGGCGCCGATCCCTCGAAGATGAGGACGCCGGGAATCTCATCGGAACCGATGTGCGCGCGCACCGGCGTGCGCCGTTTGAGCAGGCGGATGGCTTGCGGCAGCGGCGTGAATTCGACGTGCAGCTCGGACGACGGCACGAACTCACGCGGAGCGACGAGCGCTTCGCCGCGACGTATGGCGTGGACTTCGACGCCCGGCAGGTTGACCGCGACGCGCGCGCCGCCGCTCGCCGACTCGACCTTGCGTCCGAAGGTCTGGATGCTGCGCGCCCGCACCTCGAGCCCGCTGGGTTGCAGCATCAACATGTCGCCGGCCTTGATCGTGCCTTGCATCAGCGTACCGGTGACGATCGTGCCGTGACCCGGCAGCGCGAAGACGCGGTCGACCGGCAGATACGCAGGCGCGTCCGGACCGCGAGAGGGCAATGTGGCCAACGCCTGGCCTATCAATGTCTTGAGCTGTTCGATGCCTTCGCCGGTCAGGCTGGAGACCGCCACGACGGGCGCGTCCTGTGCGACCGTACCCGCGACCGCTTCGCGCGAGAGCGCTTCGGCTATCGCGAGACTTTCGGCATCGACGAGGTCGCGCTTGGTCAAGACGATGATCGCACGCCGGACGTTGAGGAAATCGAGGATGCGCAGGTGGTCGAAGGTCTGCGGCCGAGGCCCTTCCGCGGCGTCGATGACCAGCAACAGCAGTTCCATCCCTGCCGCGCCGGCCAGCATGTTGTGCAAGAAACGCTCGTGGCCGGGCACGTCGATGATGCCGGCCTCCGCGCCGTCGGGCAGGTGCAGCGGAGCAAAGCCGAGGTCGAGCGTCATGCCGCGCTCGCGTTCCTCGATGAGCCGGTCCGGATCGTGGCCGGTCAGCGCGATGACGAGCGAGCTCTTGCCGTGATCGACGTGTCCGGCAGTGCCTACGATGTGCATGTGAAGGCGCTCGCCAGCGCGGCGGCTAGCACCTCGAGCTCGGACTCCCGTACCGTTCGCAAGTCGACGACGAAGCGGTCGTTTTCGACGCGGCCCACGACGGGCGGCCGAGCCGCGCGCAGGCGCGCGGCATATGCGTCAGGTCCGTCGCCGCTGCGCACGCTGACCCCGGCCGACGGGATCTCGACGTCAGGCAGCGTGCCGCCGCCGGTGGTCGCGCAGGTGCGTACGCTTTCGATCCGAGCGGCCGGTGTACGCGTGGTGACCGCCGAGCACAAACGCTGCGCGCGCTCGAGCAACGTATCCTGCGCGAGCGCGAGCATCGCGAACAATGGAATATCCGTGAGACGCCCGTCCACATACGCCGCGAGCGTGGCGCCCAATGCGGCCAGCGTCATCTTGTCGACGCGCAACGCGCGCAGCAGGGGATTGCGCTTGAGTGTCGCGATGAGGTCCGCGCGCCCGGCGATGATGCCGCACTGCGGCCCGCCCAGCAGCTTGTCGCCCGAAACGCTGACCAGGTCGAGCCCCGCTGCGATCGTCTGCGCGAGCGTGGGCTCGGCCGGCAGACCGAACTGCGACAGATCGACCAACGCGCCGGAGCCGAGATCTTCGAACGAGATGACGTCGAGCTCGCGCGCGAGCGCGGCCAACGCCGGCGCCGGCACGCTGGCGGTGAAGCCTGTGACGCGATAATTGCTCGGATGTGAGCGCATGAACAGCGCGGTGTTTGAAGTCCAGGCGTCGCGATAGTCGCGCGCGTAGGTCTTGTTGGTCGTGCCGACCTCGACCAAGGTCGCGCCGCTCTTGGCGAGCACCTCGGGCAGACGGAACCCGCCCCCGATCTCGATCAGCTCGCCGCGGCTGACGACGACGTTGCGGCCGCGTGCGAACGTGTCGAGTACGAGCAGCACCGCGGCGGCGCAGTTGTTGACGACCAGCGTCGCCTGCGCGCCCGAGACCTCGCGCAGCAATGACGACACGCGATCGTGACGGCTGCCGCGTTCGCCCGTGGTGACATCATACTCGAGATTGGTATAGCCCGCGCCAAGTGCGCTGACCGCTGCGAGCGCGCCGGCCGCTAAGGGCGCACGGCCGAAATTGGTGTGCAGAAGCACGCCCGTGCCGTTGATGACGCCGATGAGACCTTCGGCTTGTGCGGCCGCCAGCCGCGCGAGCACGCCGGCCCGCAACGCATCAAACGCAGGGACATCGGTACCCTCGCGCGCCTGGTCGAGCACCGCTTGGACGTGTTCGCGCACGGCGCCGCGTCCGAGGAGCGGCGCGTACGTCGCGATCGCAGGGTCGGTGGTAAGACGATGGACGGCCGGGATCTCTCGCATCGTCCGCGCGCGGTTAAGCCGCGGCTAGGTGTTTTTCGACCATCGCGGAGAGATGTTTCTCCGGCACGTAGCCGACGATGCGGTCGACCGGCGCTCCGCCCTTGAACAGGATGAGGCATGGGATGCCGGACACATCGTACTGCGCGGCGAGGTTCGGATTGTCATCGGTGTCGAGCTTGACGACTTTGAGGCGGCCCTTGTACTGGTCGGCGACCTTGTCGACGATCGGCGCGATCATCTTGCACGGTCCGCACCAGTCCGCCCAGAAATCTACGAGGACCGGTTCGGACGACTTGAGGACTTCGGCATCGAAATTGCCTTGGTTGACGGCTTGTGCGGAACTCAACGTGGTTTCTCCTTACTCAGCGCGTTTCGAAAAACGCGCCACTGTCTTAATGTTAGAGACGTTCCATCTCCTCCGTGCGCTGGCCTATGTTGGCCGCGCCGGTCACGACGTCTCCCTCATCGAGCTTCATGACGCGCACGCCTTGCGCGGCACGCCCGGTCTCGCGGATCTGGAACACCTTGGTCCGGATGACCACACCTTTTGACGATATGAGCATGATCTCATCGTCGGGCTTGACGAGCAGCTGCTCGACGATGTCGCCGTTCTTGGCGGTCTTGGCAAACGCTTTGATGCCCTTGCCGCCGCGATTGGTCTTTCGATACAGATCGATCTTGGTGCGCTTGCCGTAGCCTTTGGTCGTGATGACCAGCACCTCGCGGCGATCTTTGGAGACCACGTCCATGGCCCGCACGAGATCGCGCGATCCCAAACGCACTGCGCGCACGCCGCGGCTGGCGCGACCCATCGGACGTACTTTGCTTTCGTCGAAGCGGATCGCAAAGCCGGCGGTCGTCGCGAGCAGCATCTCCGCTTTGCCGTTGGTGAGCGCGACCGAGAGCAGCTCGTCGCCCGGCATGAGATTGATGGCGATGAGTCCGCTGCGCCGCACGTTGCCGAATTCGGACAAGTGCGTCTTCTTGATGAAGCCCTTCTTGGTGACCATCACCAAGAATTCTTCGGTCTTGAGCTGGCGCACCGGCATGACGGCGGTGATGATCTCGCCCGGCGGCAGCGTCAGCAGATTGACGAGCGCCGTACCGCGTGCCTGGCGCGACGCGTCGGGGATCTCGTGCGCGCGCAACCGGTACACGCGCCCGCGGTTGGAGAAGAAGAGCACGTGCTGGTGGGTCGTCGCCGAGAACAAGAATCTGACGACGTCTTCCTTCTTCAACGCCAGTCCGGAGATGCCGCGGCCGCCGCGGTTTTGCGCGCGGAACACATCGACGTTCTGGCGTTTGATGTAGCCGCCAGCGGTCGCGGTGAGGACGACCGGCTGATCGGGGATGAGGTCCTCGATCGCGAATTCACCTTCGGCTTCGACGATCTGCGTGCGCCGTTTGTCGGCGAAGCGCTTTTTGAGCGCGTTGATCTCTTCTTTGACCACGCCATAGATGCGGCGCTGGCTGCGCAGCAGCTCTTCAAGGCCCGCGATCGTCTTGAGCAGCTGGACGTACTCGTCTTCGATCTTCTGACGTTCGAGTGCGACCAGGCGCTGCAGGCGCAGGTCGAGGATCGCGTTGGCCTGGATCTCGGTCAGCTCGAACTTCTTCATCAGGCCGGTGCGCGCTTCATCGGTGGTCTGCGACGCGCGGATGAGCTTGATGACCGCGTCGAGATGCTCGAGCGCGATGCGGTAACCTTCTAAGATGTGCGCGCGCTCTTTGGCCTTGCGCAGATCGTACTGCGCGCGGCGCGTGATGACGACCTTGCGGTGCTCGACGTATTCGACGACCATCTCGCGCAGCGTCAGCGTGCGCGGCTGGCCGTCCACGAGCGCCACATTGTTCACGCCGAAACTCGTCTGCAGCGGCGTGTGCTTGTAGAGCTGGTTGAGCACGAGCTGGGCCGAGGCGTCGCGCTTGAGCTCGATGACGATGCGCATGCCTTTGCGGTCGCTCTCGTCGCGCAGGTCGGCGATGCCGGCGGTCTTCTTGAGCGTCACCATCTCGGCGATCGACTCGAGCAGGCGCGACTTGTTGACCTGATACGGGATCTCGTTGACGATGATCGCTTGGCGGCCGCCGCGCAGCTCTTCGAATTCGTGTTTGGAGCGCAGAACGATCGAACCGCGGCCGGTCAGATAGCTCTGACGGATGCCTTCGCGCCCCAAGATGAGCGCGCCGGTCGGGAAGTCCGGGCCGGTGACGATCTTGAGCAGCGCTTCGTCGTCAAGCTCGCGGTCCTCGATGATCGCGATCGCAGCATCGCAGATCTCGCCCAAGTTGTGCGGCGGGATGTTGGTCGCCATGCCGACGGCGATGCCCGACGATCCGTTGACCAGCAGATTGGGCAGGCGCGCGGGCAGCAGCGACGGCTCGCGCGACGACGAGTCGTAGTTCGGGACGAAGTCGACCGTCTCGCGATCGATGTCGGCGAGCATCTCCAGCGCGAGCGGCGCGAGGCGCGACTCGGTGTAGCGCATGGCGGCCGGCGGGTCGCCGTCGATCGAACCGAAATTGCCGTGGCCGTTGATCAATGGATAGCGCAGGCTGAAATCTTGCGCCATGCGCACCAGCGCGTCGTACACGGAGACGTCGCCGTGCGGGTGATAGTTCTTGAGCACCTCGCCCACCGTGCCGGCGGATTTACGGTGCGGCTTATCGGGGTTGAGCCCGAGCTGCGACATGGCGTATAAGATGCGCCGGTGGACCGGTTTGAGGCCATCGCGGACGTCGGGCAGCGCGCGCGCCACGATCACGCTCATGGCGTAATCGAGATACGAGCTGCGCATCTCGTCCTCGATATTGACCGTCAGGACGCGATCCGAGGGCGTGGTGTGCCGGTATTCTTCGAAGCTCATGTCGGCGCGCGGTTTCCTACCGCCGCCGTCTTTGGAGCGGGCGTCGTCGTCAGCTGGACACAAGGATAGAGTGCGCCTTTTCTGTAGTAGCGCGTGGTTTCGACGCGCAAAGGATCAACACGACAGGGTTCGATTTGGGCCCCAAACCCTCCCGCAGGGCGCGCTGGATGGTCGGTGAAGATGAGCCTTGCTTTGGGACATCTGACACTATCACTATCCGACGCCGCCGCGACAAGAGCGCTCGGAGCTCGCCTTGCGGCCTCGAGCACGCCCGGCACGCTTGTCTTGCTGCGAGGCCCGCTTGGCGCCGGCAAGACCACATTGGTGGAGGGCGTCGTTGAGGCGCTGGGCGCCGGTCGTGCTGCCAGCCCCACGTTCGTGATCGCCCATTACTATGCCGGCGGAACCATGCCGGTCTCGCATCTCGATCTGTACCGGCTTGAAGATCCGCGCGACGTCGAAGATCTGGAGCTGTCGCAGTACGTGCCGGCGGACGGCATCACGCTGGTCGAGTGGCCCGAGCGCGCGCCCGCTGCGTGGCCTGCCGATCGCATCGAGGTCGAGTTGCAGATCGACGGCGAGGCCCGCGTGGCGCACATCGAAGGATTCGGCGTGCACGCGGACGCGGTGTCGGTATGATCGTCCTCGGCATCACGACCTCCGGGCCGGTCGAGGCGGCGATCGTCGGCGATGAGCGCTCGTCCGCGATCGCCGGTGCAGGTCAGGCGCTTTCATCGCTGCTCGATTGCATCACCGCCGCGCTCGGCGAGGCGGAGACCGCGCTTGCAGACGTCGGCGCAATCGCGGTGTGCGCCGGCCCGGGATCGTTCACCGGTTTGCGCATCGGCGTCGCGTTCGCGAAGGGGCTCGCGCAGGCGCGGGATCTGCCATGCATCGGCGTGTCTGCGTACGACGTGGCGGAGGCCGGCAGCCGGGCGCTCTATCCGCGTGCGGCGATCGTGACCGGCAAGAAGGGCTACTACTATGCTCGGCTGCGCGCCGGCGAAGAGGCTGAAACGATTTTCGCGCGCGGCGACGCGCCCGCGATTTCGCAGGCGGTCGAAGCGCTCGCGCGCGAGAGCGGCCGGCCGGTCATGCTCCACGGCGAGTGCGACGCGGTCTCGTCGCGGCGCGATGCCGTCACCGCGGGCAGCTTCGCATCGCGCGGCCCAGGCGACCGAGCGCGGGCGGTCGCGCGCCTCGGTGCGGCACGCCTGCGCGACGGCGCCGATGCCGACTGGCGGCGCATCGCCATCGACTACGGCCAGCGTCCCAACGCCGTCATCAACTGGGAAGCGACCCGGGCGCGCCCTTAAGAATGGAGGGGTGTACGCGGGCGCGAACCTGACCCCATGAAATCGCTATCCCGGACCCTCGACATCACGGCGATGCGGGTCGAGGACGTCGGCGAGGTCCTGCGCGTGGAAGCGCAGTGCTTCTCCACGACGTGGCCGCGGAACGCGTTTCAGAACGAATTGACCGAGAACAAGCTCGCGCACTACTTCGTCGGCCGCTTCGAGGACGCCATCGTGTCCTACGGCGGCCTCTGGGTCATCCTCGAAGACGCGCACATCACGACCGTCGCCGTGGATCCGGCGTTCCAAGGACGCGGCTACGGCGAGCGCATGCTCGTATGGCTGCTCGACGAAGCGATCGATCGCGGCGCGTCGTGGGTCACGCTCGAGGTGCGCGAATCGAATCTGACCGCGCAGAAGCTCTACAAGAAGTACGGTTTCACCGTCGTGAACACGCGCCGCGGCTATTATTCGGATAACGACGAGAACGCGCTCGTCATGTGGGCGGGCAATCTCAAAGGCACGATCTATCGGAACCGGCTGGCCACGCTGAAAGAGAGCTTGCGCTGACGGCCCACCTGGAACCGCGTGCCACGACGCAGACCGCCGGAGCCGGTATCCGCTTCATCCGTCTATGCGCGATCGTGCGCTCGCGGCTGGCCGGTGCACGCTACAAACACGTGCTCGGCGTCGCGCGTATGGGCGAGAAGCTCGCGCGCCGCCACGGACTGTCCATGCAAGCGGCTCGCACCGCCGGCATGCTGCACGATCTTGCGCGTGAATGGACCGCAGACGATCTGCTCGCATACGCGCGCGAACACCGAATCGCCATCAGCGAAATCGAGGCCGCCGCTCCGGTGCTGCTGCACGCTGCGGTCGGCGCCGATATCGCTCGTCGCGAGTTCGGCGTGATGGACGAGGACGTGCTCGCCGCCATCGCGACACACACCGTCGCCGTGCCCGGCATGTCGCCGTTGCAGAAGGTCGTCTTCTTGGCCGATTCGTTCGAGCCGTCGCGCACCTTCGCCGGCCGCGCCTCGCTCGAAGCTGCCGCCATGCGCTCGCTCGACGAGGGCATGCTTGCGTGCGTGAAAGCATCCATGGAATATCTGCTCGCGCGCGGAGTCCCGATCGCGCCGCAAACGCTGGAGGTTTATAACGACTTGGTACGACTACATGGCCAAACGAGTTAAGCGCGGCAAGCCCGGCCGAGCCAAGCCGGGTCGAACCAAAGCCGGGCGCCCGCGCACGGCGATCGGCGCCAAGCACAAACCCGTCGCGCGCGCGGCGGTACCCGCTGCATTGCTCGCGCCGCAGCGCAACGGCATCGCGAGCACGCGCGCGACCATCGGCTTGCTTGACGATGCCGATGTGCTCGTGCTGGCGCGCCTGTGCCGCGACGCCGCGCAGGGCAAGAAGGCCGAGGATGTCGTCATGCTCGATATCCGCAAGCTTGCCAACTTCGCCGATTATTTCGTGCTCGCGACCGGCCGCTCGCTCATCCAGGCCCGCGCGGTCGCCGACGCGGTCGTCGAAGCGTGCGAGGACCGCTTCGGTTCGCCGATCCGCACCGAAGGCTACGCCGATGGCGGTTGGATCCTCGTCGACTACGGACCGGTCATCGTGCACGTGTTCTTGCCGCAGACGCGCGAGTTCTACAATCTGGAACGGTTGTGGGGCAAGCCGGCTTCGGCGGCGAAGCGAGCCGCCTCATGATATTCGGCAAGTTCAAGAAGAGCACGCGTGAGAAGATCTACCGCGGGTTCACGCTCGTGTTCTTGGTCGCGTTCGTGCTGTCGGTCGTCGCAGCGGCCGCCGTGATGATCTTCCAACCGGTCACAACGCGCTGATCCCCGTGCTCACGTGCATGCGCGTCTTTGGCGCCGTGCTGGCGCTCGCCGCGGCGGCGAGTCACGTCGACGACGGCGCGCACATGCTAAGTCAAACTGCGATCGTGCGCATCGACTCGATCGACGACGCGCTCGCGGCAAGAACCGGCAAGAGCGTCGCGGTCGTGACGGTCAGGTCTCATGGTGGCGTGCTTGCGATCGAGACGGTGCTACGGGAGGCACACCTGCGCGCGCCCAAAGGCGCGCTTGTCTATATCGTGCAGGACGGCGATCAAGCTATCCTGTTCGATCCGCAGACCGCTGGGCTCGTGCCGCCCGCGCTCCCAGGGGCCGTACGGCGCTCCTTGCGATCCGCGATCAAGTCGGGGGATGTCGACGGCGGCGTCATCGAGGCCGTCAGCACGATCGCCGACGTCATCGAAGGCGGTCCGTCAGGCGGCCACGGCCCCGCACCTGCGCAAGTGGCGGCCGCGCAGCGGCGCTTCGACGCGGATGGGGCCGACGTGAGCTGGATCTGGTGGATCCTCGGGTTCATCGTCGTCATCGTGCTCTTGCGCATCGTCTTTGCTCGTCGAGGTGCCGCCTGATGGACTCATTTGCGATCATCGCCATTTCGCTCATCGCTTTCATCGTGATCGCGTACGCGATCGCGCTCGTATTCGTACCGCTTCCGCCGGACTCCGAGCCTGGCGAGGACGCTTAACCTCTCCTCTTGATGTGAACCGCCGGGGCGCCGGCGGCATACATCACATGGCGGCCACCTTTAGCCGGTCGTCATGGAGATGTTCATGCGCAGAAATACATTCATCGTGGTCGCGCTCGGAGCGCTGATCGCCGGAGTCGGGCTCGCCTGCAACTCAGCCCTGGCAGACGGCGCGAGCACCACCGCCGCCGCCGATACGCATGTCGTGATCGACGGCTACGCGTTCAAAGCGCCGAAGGTGACGATCGTCGCGGGCACCGCCGTCGTGTGGAAAAATCAAGACGACGATCCGCACACGGTCACCGCGGACGATGGATCGTTCGATTCCAAAGGACTTGGGCAAGGCGATACGTTCCGCTACGTGTTCGTCAAGCCCGGCACGTACCCGTATCACTGCTCGGCGCATCCGTACATGAAGGGCGTCGTCATCGTGGAGACGTCCAAATGAGCGAGCCGACGATCGATCGCAGCAAATTCCTCGAGTGCATGGCCTGGTGCGGCACGGGCGTGGTCTACGGGTTGACCGCGGCTGGGCTGGTGGGCAAACCGTTCGGCGCCGTGGACGTCGCAGCCGCCGCGGACATCCCGGGCTCGACGGCGACCTTCGTGCAGATCAGCGACACGCACATCGGTTTTCACGGCGAGGCCAACGGCGATGTGATCGGCACATTCCAAGCGGCGATCGACAAGATCAATGCACTGCCGCGCCGGCCGGACTTCGTCATGCACACCGGCGATTTGAGCCACTTGTCCAAGCCCGAGGAGTTCGACACGGTCAAGCAGATGCTCGGAACGATCAGGACCGGCTCGTTCTTCAGCGTGCCGGGCGAGCACGACGTCATCAACGACAAAGGCAAGATGTACTTCTCGATGTTCCAAGCCGGGTCGCCGACGCCATGGTACTCGTTCGACATGGCCGGCGTGCACGCGCTGGCGCTGACCAACGTCATCGACATCACGGCCGGCGGCTTTCTCGGACGCGATCAGCTCGAGTGGGCTAGAGCCGATCTAGCCGCGCAGAAGCCGTCAACTCCGATCGTGGTCTTCGCGCACATCCCGCTTGCCGCGGTCTATCCTGACTGGGGCTGGACGACGGACGACTACGCGGAGCTGCTCGCGCATCTGCAGCGCTTCGAGTCGGTCACCGTGCTCAACGGCCACATCCATCAGGTCTTCCAGAAGAACGATGGCAAGGTGCAGTTCTACACCGCCGCGTCGACCGCGTTCCCCCAGCCCACGCCCGGCAGCCGGCCCAAACCTGGACCGCTGACGGTGCCTGCCGGTCAGCTCGCGAGCTACCTCGGGATCCGCGACGTGACGGTGCACCAGATCGACGGTTCGATCGCGGTCGCCGACGCTTCGCTCGTGTAGTTCGGCGGACGCTAACGCCCGAAGGCGGTGCCGGTCGGCTGGATCAGACCTGATCTGATGACCAGAGACGGCGTGCTGGCCGGGCTCAGGGGCGCGGCGAACACGCCCACACCCGCGTTCGCGCCAGAGTTCGCTCCGCCGTTCGAGCCATACGGCACGTAGAAGTTGCCGAACGAGTCGATCGTCTCACCGCCGGCCTCGGCCGCGGCGGCGCCATTGATCGTGGGCGCCGCGATGTAGAACGCCGGCGTCGAGCCGGTGGCAAACGGCGGATTGAAAACCGCAAGCTCGCCGTCGACAAGACCGACGACGAGCTGTCCAGCGTTGTCGAGCTTGACGCCGAACGGCGGTGACTTGGTGATCGCGATGATCGCGGCCGGCGCGTTGACGCCGCCGGTGAACGGCGGGTGGAACACGTCGATCGCGCTGCCGGTGAAGTTGGACACGTACAGGCTGCCGGCGGCGTCAAAGGTGAGATACGTGGGATCGAATGGCTGCGTGGCCGTGAACGTCGTCGTCGGGATCGCCGAGCCGAGCGGCCGCGCGAAATAGAAGATCTGTTTCGAAAAGGCGTCCGCGACGTACAGGCCGCCCGCTGAGTCGAATGCCAGTCCGATGACGTTGAGCGCGCCGGCGATCGGCCCGATGGTCAGCGACGGCGTGCTCGTGCTCGAGACCGGCGGCACGAACATCTCCACCGACGATGGCGCCGTGACATAGAAATCGCCGTTGGCATCGAGCGCCACGTCGCCTCCGCCGCCCGTGATCGTCTGCTTTGCGGACGGCATCGATGCGGCGGAGAACGGCGTCGCGTACACGGCGAAACCGTCGAAGAAATCCGCCACGTACAGGTTCGACGGTGCCTGCGGCAGCGGGCTCGTCGAGTTTTGGCTGCAGCCGACGAGCAGCGCGAGCGCGATGATCGGTATGAAGCGACGCACCAGCATATGGACCCTGTGCGTCGCGGCGCACGCCGATTCCTAGGGGCGGCAAGCGGCCTTTCTGCCGATATCTTCAATGATGGCGTCATCTCAAGCCGCTGCATTGCCGCGTGGGGGTCAGGGCACGCAGCACATCGCCTTCATGGACGGCATGCGCGGCGTTGCCGTGCTCATGGTGCTGATCTACCATCTCAAGGAAGCGCTGGCGACCGATCTCCACCTGCGCCTCGGCGCGGTGTCCTTTGGAATCAACACGTTTGCGGGCGCGGGCTTCCTCGGCGTCGAGGTGTTTTTCTTCATCAGCGGCTTCGTGCTGTTCTATCCGTATGCGCGCACGCTGTTCGAGGGCAAGCCGCTTCAGACGGTGGCGCATTTCGTGGACCGCCGGGCGCTCAAGATCTTGCCAAGCTACCTTTTTTCGCTGACGTTCATGACCGCCGTGCTGGCATTGGAGCTTCCCAGGCCCGCGGCGATGGACGCGGCCCTCAAGCTGCTGCAGAGCTACGGCTTACATCTCGTCTTCGCGCATTCGATTTACAAGAGCACGTTCTTCGCGATCAACGGCCCGCTCTGGTCGCTTGCGGTCGAGATCCAATTTTACGTGCTCTTCCCAGCGATCGCATGGGCGTTCCGTCGCTGGCCGCTGGCCACGCCGCTCTCGTTGATCGCCGCGGCGCAGGCGTATCGCCTGCATTTGGCGCTGCACGGCGGTGCGGGCGATTCGTTCTATGTGTATCAACTGCCGGGCTTCCTCGATCTCTTCGCGTTCGGCATGGGCAGCTCGTACCTCATCGTCATGTTCCGCTCCCATTTTCCGCAGCTGCACCGCTGGTGGCCGCTCTTCACCGCGATCTCGCTGCTTGCGGCTTTCGGGATCAACGCGATGTTCGCGAACCTGATCCACACCGGCGCAGGGCCGGCCGCGTGGCAGTGGCAGAACACGTACCGATCGATCTTCGGCCTTCTGCTGGCCGTCTTCGCGGTCAGCGGCATGCTCGGTGCGTCCGCGTGGCAACGCATCATCGCCAATCCCGTGTTCGTCTACTTCGCGTTCATCTCGTACAATTTGTATCTGTGGAATAAGTTCGTCATCGTCTGGGTCGCGGTCCACGTGCTGCCGTTTTTCCGTGCGTGGCCGCACTCGACGCTCATCGCCAATCTCTTGCCGCTGTGCGCCGCCATTCTGGTAGCGATCGCGACGACGTACTTGATCGAGCGTCCGTTCTTGGACCATGGTTGGGCGGTTCTTAGAACGCCGTTCCGGCTCAAGGCGAAGCCGGCGGTGAGGGCAAAACCGGGCGTCGAGGTGAAGACGTGAGTCTCGAACTCATCACGACGCTTGCATCGATCGGCACGCTCTTGGTCATCGCGGCGACCGCTGTGGCTGCGTTCGTGCAGCTGCGCCATCTGAGCGGTTCGAACTCTATTTCCGCGTTGACGGAAAGCCGCGAGGTGCTCGAGTCGCCCGAGTTCGCCGAGGCGCAGCGCTTCGTGGCCTACGATCTGCCCGAGCTGCTCAAGGACCCCGAGGTGCGCCACCGGCTCTTGAAAAGCCCGATCGACGAGCAGCTGCGCCCGGTGACGGTCGTCGGCAATTTCTTCGAATCCTTGGGAACGTTCGTCCGCCACGGCATCATCGACCGCGAGATCTGCACATCGCTGTGGGCGGCCGTCGTGGTGCGCAATTGGCAAGCCTTGGGCCCGGCGCTCGCGATCATGCGGCGCGTCGACGGTCCAGCGTTATGGGATCAGTTCGAATATCTCGCACGCATCTGCCAGGAATGGACGGTCAACCATCCCCAAGGAGACTACCCGGCGGGCGTTGCCCACATGCCGCTCGAGGACGTGTGGCTCAAAGCCGATCAGCGCTAAAGCGCGGACAACAACGCCTTGGCCTGCGCGCTCACGTCGCCGACCAGTAGGTAGTCGGCCGCTTGGGCGATGGGAGCGTTCGCGTCTGCGACCAGCGCGACCACGGTGCCCGCGCCGCTGATCGCCGCGTTATGCTCAGTGGAGCCGGCGACGCCAATCGCGACATACAGTTCGGGTGAGAGCGCGTTCCCGGGAAGCGCGGTTGCATCGATCGTCTCCGCGCCGAGCGCACGCGCGATCGCGCGGCCTGCTTCAAGCGCTTCTGGCGGAAGATCCGGACTGAGCGCGACGACGATGCGAGCCAGCTCTACCGGCGGACTCGGTGCGTCGCCGATCCGTTCCGCCGGGGCGCCGGCGTCAAGCGGGCGCCCAGCAAATTGCGCGGGTCCTCGAGGCACCAACGTGACGACGGTCTTGCCTGGGCCGGTGCGGCTTGAAGTCTTGACGATGCCGCCGTAGCGCAGCCGAGTCGCTCGCACGCCGCCGGCATCATCGACCGTGAAATCGCTGCAGCCGCTGAGCAGCGCAGCGTTCAAACCGGCCGCCACGCGGGCCGCGACGGCAGAGCCGGCACCATCGTGCGGCAAGACGATCAGACCCGTTTCGTTGGTCTGCGCTTCTTGGATGATCGCCGTGCTGGCTGCGCCCGCATCCGTCGGGTCGACGCGCACACCCGCCGCGTTTGCGTTCGCTCGTCTTGCGGTCCGGTCGACGATCGGATTGATGCCGGAACGCTCGGCGAAGTCGACGACGAGGATGGCGCCGCCGGCCGCTTCTGCGGGCGTGGCCGAGATGATGGCGTGCGTCGGGCAGGCGCGCACGCACGCGTCGCAGTCGACGCAGTTCTCGTAGATGACCGCCTTGCCGTCGATGACGTCGATCGCGTTGAACGCGCAGGCGTTGAGGCAGTCGCGCGAACCGATGCATTTCTCGAGGTCGACGGTGACCGGCATATCAGACCAGTTGGCGCTCGCGCAGTGCGGAGACGAGCGTGATCGCGCGGGCGGTAACGTCGGGGCCGTCGACGGTCTCATTCAAGCGGCGCTTGCGATTGGATTCGAGCGGTCCATCGGTCGCGCCCGTGCTGGGCAACGGAGCGGGGTAGTCGAGCAAGACCTCTTCGATCGGCTTCTTCGACGCGCGCATCAGCAGGATCGGCGACACGGCACGCACCTGGATGCCGTATCGCGCCGCAGCGATGACCAGCGGGGTCGCGGCGTCCGAACGCACGAGCGAAGGACCATCGATGAGCACCACGCTTAACGCATCGCTTTCGGCGCGCACGTCCACGACATCTGACCGCAGGCCGGCCTCAAGCGACGAACTCAAGTAGCCGGGCACGGCGCCGCTGCCGAGCGACGCAGTCGCAGCGCCGCAGAAGACGACGTCCGCACCGCCATCGTGCCGTATCGAGTCGGACAGTGCAGCCGCGATCCCGGCTTCATCGGCGCTTTCGAGGCGCGGGTCGCCGATCGCGACCAAGCGGTCAGCGCCGAACACCGCAGCCTCGCGCAGCGCTGCCGACGCGCCCAGCCCGGCGCAATAGACATCAAAGGTCGTGCCTGTCGCTTTGGCAAGCGACGCAGCCAGTTCGAGCGCGTTGCGATCGGCCGGGTTGAGCACCGGCTCGGCGTCTTGGACGTCGAGCAACTGACGAAAGCGATCCCATTTCACCTTTGCGGGATTTGGGACCGCTGCGACGCAGACCGCGAGGCGCACGCTACTTGAGCAGTTCCTCGGCGATGATCATGCGTTGGATCTCGTTCGTACCTTCGTAGATGGCGAGGATGCGCGCATCGCGATAGCCGCGCTCGATGCCCGTCTCTTTCATGAAGCCCATGCCCCCGAAGATCTGCAGCACGCGGTCGACCACGTGGATCGCCATGTCGGAGCAGTAGCGTTTGACCATCGCGGCTTCCATCGAGAAGCGCTCGCCCCGATCGGCCTTCCACGCGCCGTTATACACCATGTTGCGCGCGGCGTAGATCTCGGTCGCGATGTCCGCGAGCATGAACTGCACCGCTTGCTGCTTGGCGATCGGCTTGCCGAACTGCACGCGCTCCTTCGCGTGCCCGATCGCGCGCTCGAGCGCGAACTGCGACGCGCCGACGCAGCCGGCACCCAACGAAAGCCGTCCCATGTCGAGCGTTTTCATCGCGGTGATGAAGCCCATCCCGACCTGACCGATGACGTGATCGGCCGGCACCTTGGCATCGGTGAAGATCAACTCGCACGTATGGCTGCCGTACAGGCCCATCTTCTTATCGTTGGGTCCGCGCTTGACGCCCGGCTGATTGAGATCGACCCAGAACGCGGTGATGCCGCCGCGCGCGCCTAGGCTCTTGTCGGTGACGGCGAACACCGTCGCGAAATCCGCCAGGTCGCCGTTGGTGATGAAATGCTTGACGCCGTTGAGCACAAAGGCGTCGCCTTGTCGCACGGCGCTCGTCTGGATGTTGGCGGCATCCGAACCGGCGGCGGGTTCGGACAGCGCGAAACACGCGATCTTCTCGCCGGCGCACAGATCTGGGAAATACTTGTCCTTGAGCTCTTTGCTGCCGTCGAGATACAGCGCCATCGCGCCGATGCTGCAATGCGCGCCGATGAGGTTGGAGAAGCACGCGTTGGCGCGACCCAGCTCTTCGAGCGCGATGCAATACCCGAGTTCGCCGACGCCGGCGCCGCCGTACTCCTCGGAGAACGGCAAGCCGAACATGCCCATCTCTTTGAGTTTGTCGATGGTCGCCTTCGGTATCTCGTCGGTGTCCTCGACCTGCTGGCCGACCGGCCACAGCTCTTTTTCGACGAACTCGCGGATCGAGCGGCGCAGCAGCTTGAGATCCTCAGGCAGTTCGTAGTTGAGACCTTCGGGTTTGGTGGCGATAGCCATGATGATGCCTTTCCTTATGTGCCGGTGAATTTGGGCCGGCGCTTGCCGAGGAACGCCGCGACGCCTTCCTTGGCGTCATTGCTTGCGAAGATGGTGCCCACGGCCTCGGATTCGGCCTTGAGGCCCGCCGCGGTGCCCTGCTCGAGTCCGATGTTGGTCGAGGCCTTGATGTATTTCATCGCCAGCGGTGCGCCCATGGCGAGTTTGCGCGCGAGGTTGCGCGCGTGGGTGAGGACTTCGTTGTCGGGCACGACCTTGTTGACCAGGCCGTAGCGCGCGGCGTCATCGGCCTTCACGAGGTCGCCGGTCAGCATCATCTCGAGCGCGCGGCCCTTGCCGACCAAGCGCGGCAGACGCTGGCTGCCGCCCCAACCCGGGATGATGCCCAAGTTGACTTCTGGCTGGCCGAACTTCGCGCTCTCGGCGGCGATGCGGATGTCGCACGCCATCGCCAGCTCGTTGCCGCCGCCGACGCACACGCCGTTGATCGCGGCGATGACCGGCTTCGGATAATGCTCGATCTTGTTGAACAGGTCGTGGCCGCGCTGCACCGATGCACGCGCACCGGCTTCGTCGAGCCCCACGAACTCGGTGATGTCCGCGCCGCCGATGAAGACGTACTGGCCCGCGCCCGTGATCACGATCGCGCGGACATTGGCGTCGCCCTCGAGCGCATCGAACGCGGCTTTGAGCTCCTCGAGCGTCGCCTTGGAGAGCGCGTTGGCCGGCGGCCGGTTGATGGTGATGAGCGCGACGCCGCCTTGGATGTCGACCAGGATGTTCGAATAGGTCGCCGTCGCGGTATCAGCCATCACGAATACTCCAAAAAGCCGCGGCCGGTCTTCTTGCCGAGCGCGCCTTTGGCGACGAGTCCCTCGAGCGTCGCGCTCGGCTTGTAGTTGTCGCCGTACTGCGCGTGTAGGCGGCGCAGCGTCTCGAGCACCGTATCGAGCCCGATGGTGTCGGCCTGCTCGAGAGGACCGGTCGCAAAGCCTGCGCCGGCGCGCATCGCCAGATCGATGTCCTTAGCGCTAGCGATCTGCTCGTCGAGCAGCCGGCCCGCTTCCGCGATTGCCGCGTAACTGAAACGCTCGACCAGCGCCGTCTCTTTGTCTTGTGTGATCGCCATGGTCCCCTAGACCTCCGCCTTGGTGTGCGTGTAGAAGCCCTTGCCGGTCTTGACGCCGAGATCGCCCGCGGCGACGAGGTCGGCCAACTCCTTGGGAGCCGCAAAGCGCGGCCCGTACGCCTTTTCGAGCGTCGACGCGACGTCGGCCGCGATGTCGAGTCCCAACATATCGGACAACAGGAACGGGCCCATCGGCACGCCGCCGCGCTCGACGACGATCTTGTCGACCGCCTCGTGATCCACGCCCAGCTCCTCGCGCGCCTTGATGATCTCGACCATCGACGCCATCAGCACGCGGTTGACCACGAAGCCCGCGCACTCTTTGACCTTGACCGGGATCTTGCGCAGCTCTTCGGCGAACGACACCGCGGTGTCCATCGTGTCCTTGCTCGTCTGCTGGCCCGCGACGACTTCGATCAGTTTCATCACCGACGCCGGATTGAAGAAGTGGAAGCCGACGACTTGCCCCGGACGTTTGGTGGCGGCGCCCAGCGCGGTGATCGAGAGCGCTGAGGTGTTGCTGGCCAGGATCGCGGTGCTTTGACAGACCTTATCGAGCTCGCCGAAGACCGCTTGCTTGATGGAGAGTTTCTCGGGTACCGCTTCGATGACGAAGTCGACGTCGCCGAACTCATCGTAGCTGAGCGTCGGCGTGATGAGCGCCATCTTCTCGTCCATCTCGGCCTGGGTGAGCTTGCCCGCTTTGACGCGCCGCTCGTAGACCGCGCGCGCGGTCGCGATGCCGTGGTCGAGCGCTTTTTGGTCGACGTCTTTGAGCAGCACCGGCAAGCCGGCCCACGAGACGACTTGCGCGATTTCGCCGCCCATGGCGCCGGCGCCGACGACGGCGCACTTGAAGATGTACATCTGACTACGCGGCCTCCGTGTTCTCGATGACCAGTGAACCGCCTTGACCGCCGCCGACGCACATGGTCACCAGGCCGTAGCGCTTGCCGGAGCGGCGCATCTCGAAGACCAGCGTCGTGGTCAGGCGCGAGCCCGTGGCTCCGATCGGATGGCCAAGAGCGATCGCCCCGCCATTGACGTTGACGATGCTGCGGTCAAGCTCCATGATCTTCTCGCAGGCGAGGTATTGGGCGGCAAACGCTTCGTTGAACTCGACGAGTTGGATGTCGTCGAGCGTGATGCCCGCACGCGCCAGCGCCTTGGGCGTGGCGACGGTCGGGCCCAGGCCCATGGTGCGCGGATCGCAGCCCGAGAATGCATACGAGCGGATGACGGCAAGCGGCGTCTTGCCGAGCTCGCGCGCTTTGGCGTAGCTCGACACGATCAGCGCCGCGCCCGCATCGTTGATGGGGCACGAATTGCCCGGCGTGACCGTGCCGCCTTTCTTGAAAACGGCGGGATAGAGCGCAAGCTTTTGCACCGAGAGTCCGGCTTGCGGGCCCTCGTCTTTGGCCACCGTCTCGGGTTCGCCGTGCTTCTTTGGGACTTGGACGTGCACGAGCTCGTCGTTGAACTTGCCCGTGCGCTGGGCGCGAAACGCCTTGTTGTGGCTTTCGACCGCGAGTTGGTCCTGTTGTTCGCGCGTGATGCCGAACTCGTCGGCGAGCAACTCGGCGGTGGCGCCCATGAGCATGCCGGTGTGATGGTCGGTCAGCCCGGTCCAGATCGGATCGAGCATCTCTGCCGGACGTAGGCGCGCGCCCCAACGCGCCGACGGGATGACATATGGTGCCATCGACTGGTTCTCGGTGCCGCCGACGAGATACACGTCGCCGTCGCCTGACGCAATTGCCTGCATCGCGTTGGCGATCGACTGCACGCCGCTCGCGCAGTTGCGCTGCACGCTGTATGCGGGCGTGCCGATCGGGATGCCGGCTTCGAGCGAGATCTGGCGCGCGATGTTGGCGAACTCGATCGGCTGGCCGCCGCTGCCGATGATGACTTCGTCGATCTGCTCGGGAGCGATGCCGGCGCGCTCGATCGCGGCTTTGGCCGCAGTCGTGCCCAGCTGCAACGCGTCGTATTCGCGGTACGCGCCGCCGAAATTGCCGACTGGGGTGCGCGCGGCGCTGAGGACGACGACGTCGCGGTCTTTGAGGGTTCCGTTCTTCACGATGCTGACTCCGAGGCGGCACGGACCTTGCGCCGGCGCGCCGTCTTTGGCGGGGGAGAGTTAAGCACTTCGCTGCGCAGCCGCAGCATGGCTTCAATAAGGGCGTCCAAATGGGGACGGGTGCGGATTTTTATCTGTTCGTAGCGCTCCAGGCCCGCGCGGGTGATGCGGTAGATGCGCCGGCTGCGGCGGTCAGGGTGCTCCCATGTCCCGATGACGAAGCCGCGCTCTTCAAGGCGGCGCAACAAGGGGTACATCGTGTTGGGATTCACCGGCATGACCGAGGCCGTCATGCGGTCGATGCGCTCGATGAGGCCGTAGCCGTGGTCGGGCCCCTTGGAGAGCAGATGCAGGATCAGCAGCGGCACGATGGTCTTGGTCTTGACCGGGCCGCGGAAAATCGCCGAGCCGAAGACGGCGTCTTGGGCCGGGACACTATTACTTTTAATAATCATACAAATAGCACGATGCGAGTATAGCTCCCAGGGTCGCCCGGGTCAAGGGCGAACAGCGATTCGATATGCTCGACGAGATCCGCGACGCGCCGCTCTGGAAGCCGACGCGGCCATGGACAGACTGGCAGGCGGAACGCAACGCGCGCCTGCACCGGCACATCAACGAGCAGCTCTATCCCTACAGCCCGTTTTACCGTCGGCTGTTCGACGCCAATAAGATCGACCCGCGCAGCATCCGCTCGCTCGAAGACCTGCGGCGCATCCCGTTCACCACCAAAATGGACATAGCGCCGACCGCCGAAAATCCGACGCGCCACCTCGATCTGATCCTGCAGCCCGACGCCGAGAAGATCCGCCGCTACGCGCCGAAGATGAAAGTGCTCGATCTCGCGCTGACCCGGCTGATGCGCGGCGAGGCCGCCATGACCCACAAGGTGCGCTCGGAATATGCGCCGGTGCAGATCATCTTCACGACTGGTCGCACGGCGCTGCCGACGCAGTTCGTCTATGCCGGCGGCGATATGGATCGCTTCTACCGGGTCGGCCGGCGCATTCAAGACGTCGTGGGCATCGCTGAAGACGGACGATCGCTCAACGTCTTCCCGTTTGCGCCGCACCTCGCGTTCTGGCAGACCTACGCCGTGGGTACGGCTGGCGGCAGCCTGATGCTGCACACCGGCGGCGGCAAGGTGCTCGGCACCGCGGGCAACATCACCGCGCTGATGCGCATGCAGCCGAACGTGCTTATCGGCGTCCCCGGATACGTCTATCACATGTTGCGTCAAGCATCAAGCGACGGCCTGAAGCTGCAGAACTTGGAGTGCATTGCGCTGGGCGGCGAGCGCGTGCCCGCTCCGCTGCGCGCCCGGCTGGGCGAGATGTGCGCGCAGATGGGCCGCCCGGGCGTGCGGGTGCACAGCATCTACGGTTTTACTGAGGCGCGTCAATGCTGGGCCGAGTGCCCGCCGCCCGACTACGACAGGTCGTACGGCTTCCACACCTATCCTGAGCTGGACGTCTTCGAGATCGTCAATCCGGACACGGGAGAACCGGTCAAGCCGGGAGAGCGCGGCGAGATCGTGTACACGAACCTTGAGGGTCGAGGCTCGTGCGTGCTGCGCTATCGCACCGGCGATATCGCCGAGACCGGCGTCGTGTACGACCCGTGCCCTGGCTGCGGGCGCGTGGTGCCGCGGGTGTCAACCACGCTGTCGCGGCGCAGCGACATGGGCGAGCTGAACCTCACCAAGATCCGCGGCACGCTGGTCGATCTCAACAACTTTTTGCCCGCGATGGCCGGCATACCGGAAGTGCTGGAGTGGCAGCTCATCGTCAAGAAACACAACGACGATCCGAACGATCTTGACGAGCTCGATCTGTACATCGCGGTCGCGGCGCACGTCGATCACACGGCGATCAAGGAGAAGGTCGCCCGCAAGGTCCTCAACGATACGGAGGTGTCGCCCAACCGGATTGAAGTGCTGCCGCTCGAGCAGCTCGAAGAGCGTCTCGGCTTAGACACGCAGATGAAAGAGCTAAGAATACGCGACCTGCGTGGCCATGCCAAACAAGCTTAGTGGCCGCGGACCCTAGTGCAGTGCGATACCCGATGGGCCGGCGAGCGTCGTGTTCGAACCGCTGATCGTCGCGATCGGTGCGGCGTTGCCCGTCGCGCCGGGCGCGTACACCGTGATCGAGCTGTTGCCCGCCCCTGGGTAGTTGCCGACGTAGAGTTTGTTTGAAATGTCCAGGACCACCGCGTCCGGCGCATTGAGCCCAGTGGCCGCACCCGAAATCGTTCGGATCGGCGCGGCATTGCCGTTGTACGGCGGTGCAAAGACCGTGATGCTGTTGCCCGACTCGTTCGCGACGTACATATTGCCAGACGTGTCGAACGCGATCCCGAATGGCTGGTTCAAACCCGTGGCAGCCCCGCTGAGCAGGGACACGTACGCCTGATTGCCGCTCGCGGGAACGGTGAGCCCCACCACTGTATCGGTGGACGGGTTCGTCACGTATGCAGTGCCTTGGAATATGGCGACCGTCGTCGCACCCGTGAGCCCGGTCGCAGCCCCGACGGCTTGGTGGGAGAACGCGACGTTGCCGTTTGATCCGGGCGGGAACTCCGTGAGCGTGTTGGCCGTGTATGACGTCGCGTAGATGTTGAGCGCGCTGTCAACCGCCAATCCCACCGAGGCGGCCAACCCCGTATTTGATCCTGCGATCTGAGCGCTCGGCGCGACGTTGCCTGTCGCATTGAAGATCATGATATCCGTGCCGCTGTCATTTTGGACGTAGACGAGCCCATTGCTGTCCACGGCCAGCGAATCGGGATCGGTGAGCAGCGTATTCGCGCCTGAGATCGTGGCGGTCGGCGGAATGTTGCCGTTTCCGGTGATGGGAAACTCAAGAACGTCAGCGCCGTTGCGGTTGGCGACGTAGATCGTCGTCGCTCCCGGTGGGGCCGTCGCAGAGGGAGACGTCGACGAGGAGCTGCAGGCCTGAACGAGCGTTGCGGCAGCGATGACGAGCACGAAGGCAATGCGGGAGCGCGAAACGATCATATCCTTCTCCAACGTTACAAGTGATATGGCTTGGATATCGGCGTTCCAAGCTTGCCGCCTTAGTCACCCGCCAAGCGGTGACCGATCACCAGGACTTCGTCGAAACGGCTCAAAGGATGGACCATGAAAGTACTTATGGGCTTGTTGCTCGCCGCGCTTTTGCTGGGACTCTCGAACGTGGCCTTCGCAGACGATGCGGTCTGCACTAACCCCCAAGTTGCAAGCATGAAGCCGACCGGCGCCGGCACGGTCGAGATCGTCGTGAAGAACACGAGTGACAATGCGCCGTCGCCCAAAGCGAGCCTACAATTGACCTACGTCAATGACAACGGCACGAGCAGCGAGGGCCCAAGATTGGTAATCGGGCCGATCAAGCCCAAGGGTTCGACGACGCTCTATGCTCGCTGGCCCGAGAGCGCGAGCACCATCAACACCAAGATGTCCTGTTCGGGGAGCTAGAACCCGCCGATCCCGTTCGGCGAGCCATTGCCTGCGGGCCCATTGTAGCCGGGTCCGGCATTGCATATGAATGTTCCGGTATACGGCGGGCAACCGTTCGGTGGCGGGGTTCCCGGTGGAGTCGGGGTCGGTGGCGTGGGGGTTTCGGGACCGTTATTCCCCATCGTGATTGCGTTCAGCGAGCCGGCGTGGCTGTATGAATATGACCCGGATGTGATCGAGCCTTCGTTTTCAGCTAGAGCGTACACGCCTGCAATGATCGGAGTCGCCGCACTAGTGCCACCCACGCCACACCAGCCCCCGCAACCGCCGGGTGCGGTGTCATACACAGCTACAGGGGTGCCGGGATCTGCGACCGCGGCGACATCGTTATACATCCGCCCGCTACAAACGCTGGTATATGACGAACCAAGTAACGCCTGCCATGACGGTTGCGCGATATATTGGCTGCACCAACTTCCAGAGTCCGGCCAAACTGTTTCGCTGTATGGGCCAAGATTCAAGGTCGTTCCACCAACAGATGTCACGTACTGGGAAGCCGGCGGATAGCTCGCTTGCGCCTGATTGTCGCCGCTTGCAAAGGTGATCATGATTCCCGGACGATTGAAGTGGAGTTCATCACTTGTCTCTGAGGGATACTCTCCGCCGCCCCAACTGTTGGAAATGACATTTGCTCCACACGTCGTCGCAGCCGTGTCCTCAGCTGTGTAGAGATCCGAGTTGTTGTTCGTATTCGCTTCGACGAGGATGATGTCACATTTCGGACACACGGCAGACACCATGTCGAGGTCAAGAGATTCTTCTAGCGCCCATCCCCCATTTCCAGACGGGTAGTTGCTAGCGATTCCAATTTGATTCACCTTGATGAAGCAGCCGTTAGCTGTCGTGCACGCGGGCAATCCGGCGGCTGATCTGTAAAACGTGAGGTCGCTTTCGGCATTGACATCGTCGAAGGCGTCCACGATCGCGACGACTTGACCCACGCCTTTAGAGCTTGACGCAGAGGTAAGATTATAAGCCGACTGTAGCTCATTCGGCCCGTAACCCATGGGGAGTCTCGGCGAAAGATCGGTGCGGACCCAAGACCGGCAACTCATGCGACCGACGGCCTGATCCGGGCAAACGCGCGACGCCGGTCCGCGGCCTACGCGAGCGGTCATAAGCCGACGCGCCGGGATACGGGCCGCCTCCATAAGGCGTGCCATCGCGTGCGCGTACCGGACGGCCTTTGACGTCGTGCAGTCGGCGGGTCCGGAGGGAGTCGGCGTTGGATGCGGTGTTGGCGTCGGCACGACCTGCTGAGGACCAACAGCAGCGGGGCTTGAGCCGCCGCCGCCCGCGCACGAGACAATAAGAATCGCGAGTAACACCAAGGAACCCATGGTGATACCAAATCGCATCGCGATCAGGCGCGGAACCATCGGCCGGAACTTCGGGAGCATACGACTGTCGCCTCTCTCAAACATTCATCGTCCGTAG